>NZ_JAHXBG010000041.1 GCF_020103725.1 Hyalangium gracile
GCCGGAGTCATCCGCGCCGTGGGCATTGGCCCCGCCTCCGCGCCTCCCTGCACGTACGTCAGCTCCGCGCCCAGCACCGGCTGCTCCGGAGCGCTCCAGCTGCGCAGCCGCGTCTCGAACGTGGAGAGCAGCTCCGAGGCGTCACCCCCTCGGCCAGGCAGCAGGTGCCAGGACAGTCGGTCCGAGAAGGAGTCCCCGCCACCTCGCAGCGCCGTCGCCGTACGCCGCGCCAGCTCTTCCACCTCGGCGCTTCGCTCCTTCAGGCGGGCTCGCTCCCGCTCGAGTCGGGCGAGCAACTCCTCCTGTTGAGGAGCGCCCTTCAGCAGCGTCTCCACCGCGTCGAAGTGGCGCATCGCCGCGTTCTGGCTCTGCGTGAGTGTCGAGGAGAGCTGCTCCGTCCGCTCGGCGGCGCTCCGACAGGCGTTGAGCGTCTCAACCGAGTCTGTCCCTCCTGGCAGCAGCCGTGCCCAGAAGCCCGGCGGCTCCGCGCACAGGGCCCTCGCCGAGCTCAGCACCTCCAGGGTACCCGTCGGTGCCAGATGCTGTTCCGAAGCCTGGTGTCTCGCGCGATGCTCTTCGAAGCGGCGCGTTCGCTCCTGGAGCACCTGCATGTCCACCTGCACTCGAGGAGGCGGTGGAGTGAAGTCCAGCTCGCGTGAGGCGGACGGGGTGGGCGACAGGGCGGCGAGGGCAATGAGCAGGACAGGGACCATGGAGTGCCTCCCAGGCCCCGGAAGTCAGGACAGGGCTTGAGGTGGCTTCCCCCTGTGCAAGCCCCGGACCCTCCCGAATTCCAAGGGGATGCCTGCTCGCCCACGGGGGGGAGTCCAGCTGCGTGGACGGTGCAGTCCACGGAGTGAGACTCCCTTCAGCCTCGGGCTCGCCGGCCGGCTCCACGGGAACCTGTATGCTTGTAGGACAGGTTTGGACGGACCGCGGAGCCCCTCTTGATGAGCCCACACGTGCACACGGCGCACCCGGACGCTCTTCCCCCTGGGACCGAGGTGGGGCCGTGGCGCGTCGAGGCCTGGGCAGGGCAGGGCGTCCATGGTGCCGTCTACCGGGCGGTAAGGGTCGGTCAGGAGCAGGCGGGCCCCGTGGCCCTCAAGCTGGCCTTGACCCCGGATGATCCACGCATGGCTCGCGAGAGGGCTCTCCTCTCGCTCGTGGACCACCCCAGCATTCCGCGCCTGCTGGACTCAGGTGAATGGCGGCATCCCCATGGGACGCGTCACCCCTATCTGATCATGCAGTGGGTGGACGGAGCCCCCCTGTACCTGTGGGCCGAGTTCCACTCCACGAGGGGGCGGCCCGTGCTCCGCATGCTGGCCCAGCTCGCCCGAGCACTCCAGACTCTCCATGCCCAAGGCGCCGTCCACCGCGACGTGAAGGGTGGCAACATCCTCGTGAGACACACGGACGGTCGCGCGGTCCTGACCGACTTCGGCTCGGGCTTCCAGGCGGGGGCCGCCACCCTGACTCCTCCTGGCGTGTTCCCCGGCACCCCCGTCTACCGGCCGCCAGAGGCAATGCTGCACGAACTGCGCTCGGTTCGGGGAGCCCGGACGGGCTACTCCGCTGGGCCCGCGGATGATCTGTACGCGCTGGGAGTCACGGCCTGCCGACTCGTCACCGGTGAGTACCCTGCACCTGGTGAACCCACTCGGGATGAGGCAGGGAACTGGCGGCTGGAGACCGTGGTGCCGCCTGCCGCGCTGTTCCGCGATAGGCATGTGGCTCCACCTCTTCGCGCGTTGATCCTCCGCATGCTTTCTGTACGCCCGGAGGAGCGCGGCACCGCGGCGGAGCTGGCCGACCTCCTGGAGGAGGCAGAGGCGCACCTTCAGGAGGTCGCCACGAGCGCGCACTCCAGAGGCGTTGCAGGGCCCGCCATGGCTCGCGCAGACGCTCGGCCTTGGCGGCGCTGGCTTCCGGCAGTCGCTGCGGGACTGGCCCTGATCTCCGGGATGTGGTGGGCAGGTGAGTGGTGGCCCGTAGAGCAGCTCATCCTGGCAAGGGAAGAGGTCGCGGGGGAAGACAAGGCGGATGCGGGCACCTCGGGGCTCGGTGAGGCGGTAGCGACCGCCTTCGAGGAGGATGCTCCCGAGTCTTCCATGCCAGACACATTGGCCGAGGACTCGCTCCCCAGGCCCTTGCCGGGGCAGACGCGACCTGATTCCAAGGGCCGATGTCCTCGCAAGCGGCAGGTGGCTCTCAACGGAGGATGCTGGTTGGAGGTCCCTCTGGAAGGCGGGGAATGCGCTGAAGTCAACGGGCAGATGTTCAAGGGGCAGTGCTACGTGCCCTTCATCGCGCCTGGGCGCCACCCTGCATCGAGCCCTTCGGATCCGCCGTGACCTGCGCCTCGTGGGCTCGAAACTTCGCGCCGCGTCGGCGGGTTTGTGCGAGCTTCCAGTCCATGTCTCTGCCCAAGACTCGCTTCGTTGAGACCACGCTGCGTTCTCCGCTGATGCACCTGCCCGTGCGTACCGCGATCTTCGAGCTCGAGAATGCGCGCATCCTGTTCTCCCCGGGCTCGATGATGACCGCCGAGCAGCTTCGAGAAGTCGGTGCTGTCACCGACATCGTGGCTCCGACGCTGATGCACACCGGTGGCATGAAGGCCGCCGCGCAGATGTACCCGGACGCAAAGCTCTGGGGCCCGGCTGGCGTCAGGGAGAAACACCCCGATCTCCCCTGGCACGGCATCCTCGGCGTCGACCCCTGGCCTTTCGAGAGCGAGCTCTCGCTCATCCCGCTCCCGGGCATGCCCAAACTGAACGAGTGCGCGTTTCTGCACCATGCCTCGAAGGCGCTCTACCTGACCGACATGGTCTTCAACATCGCCCAACCGAAAGGTCTCGCCGCCTGGCTGTTCTTCCGGATGTTCGGCACCTACCGCCGGTTCGCCGTGAGCAAGCTGTTCCTTCGGTACGCCAAGGACAGGCCCGCGCTCGAGGCGACCGTCGCGAAGATCGCCGGGCTCGATTTCCTGCACGTCGTCCCATCTCACGGCGATGCGGTGATGAACGATGGCAAGCCCAGGCTGCTCGCCGCATTCCGGGAGCGCGGGCTGCTCGCGTAGGCCCAGCCGCCTCACGCCCTGCGCAGGGTGATGACCTTCAGCTCGGGGGGAGCACCCAGCCTCGCCGGAGGACCGGTGGTGCCAACGCTACGGTTCACGTAGAGCCACGAGCGCCCCTGCCGGTACAACCCCGCCGTCCATCGGCTGACGAACCGGGCCAGCGAGAGGCGCCGGACGCCCGGGACCGCGAGCTGGCCGCCGTGGGTGTGTCCCGAGAGCGTCAGCTCGACATCGCGCGCCTGCGCCTCGGGAAACAGGTTCGGGTCGTGTGCAAGCAGCACCGTGGGGACACCCTCGGGGCGGTCCCGGAGTGCTCGCCCCAGGTCATGGCGCGAGGTCCAGGTGTCATCCACACCGGCAACGTACTAACCCGCTCGCGCCGTGCCTGCTTGGGTGCGTCGGGTTCGTCGGGCCTCTAGATTGTGCCTGGCTGCTCGGTTCGCTCTCTGCTACTCCGGCTCTCCAGGTCGCTGACGAGGTGGCACGAATGCTCCCCGGAACCCTGCTGACGCGGGACGCTGCAACGGAGGTCCTCAAGCGGATAGAGGCGGAACTGGGGCAGTCTACCGCCTACGATTGGCAACCTGTCTCAGTGGATACGGCTCTGGCCTGGATCGAGCGTTTGCCCTCCGAGGAGTTCTATCTCTACTACCAACATCCGGTTCACGACTTCATGGACCGATGCTCTCGCGTGGAGAAAGACACGGCGCTGCGATTCGTGGAAGAGCGATTCGCTCTCGAGCAAGGAGAGGGCGTGGACCTCTACCTGACTCCCTTGAACTTCAGCACCGTGTTCGCTGGGAATCACGATGGAAGGCTCTTTCGCGCAAAGTAGCCCGTGCCTCAGTCCATGGTCATGGGGTTCTCGGGGCGAGCAGTGAGGAGAGATCGCGAGGAGGGGCCTCGCCATGGCTTGTGAAACGGATGGCCTCGAGGCCAGGATTCGCACATGCCAGAGCATGAGGACTTCCTGGACCATACCGGACGGACACCCCGCGAGTTTGGTGCCATCCACGTTCATGTCGAGCCCGTGGTCCGTGGCCCCTCTGGTGCCGCGGTCGCAACGGTGTGGCTGCAGAGCGCCTTCGAGCCGCTGCTCCCGTCGGATGGCTTGCACGTCGTCGCCCGTCTGGCGGAAGACAAAGGGGAGCTGAGCCTCGAGCGACTTCCTCTGCCGGCGCTTACCGGAGGGAAGGTCGTTCGTTGGAGTTTGCCGCTCTCGCTACCGCAGAACGTGGAGGAGCTGCAGTTCCGCATCGAATATGGAGCCGGTCGGGCCTGACCTCAGTCCGTGTAGGCGAAGGCCCGCGCGGGAGCGGTCTCCGGGGCGCGGAAGAGCAGGATTGCCGCGTGCCCGGACAGGTTCCCCACGGCCACGAAGATGTCCGGATCCTTCAGGTTGCCATACCCGAGCCTCGCCGGCGCCTTGCCGTACTTCTTCTCCATCTCCGGCAGCGAGAGGATCTCGATGTCGTAGAGCGTGATGAGATCCGTGCGCTTCACGCGCAGCTGCTTCACCCAGGCGGCCACGAGCTCCTCGGGCGTGCCGTACCGCTTGTCCTCCAACTGGAACGGGTAGAGGAACTCCCCGGCAACTCGCCGGGCGTCTCCGTTCAGGAGGCTCTCGAAGATGAACCGGGCCGTCGACTTGACCCGGTCTCGCCGGTCGGCCTCCTCGTCGACCTCCGGCTCCGACCCCGGGGGAGACCCAGGCGGGGGCGGCATGGCCTTCGGGACAGGGGCCGCGGCCGCCGGAGCCGCCTTGGGTGTAGGTGCCGGGGCCGCCGGAGCCGGGGCGGGCGCCTTGGCCTCAGGGGCCGGCGTCGGAGCGGGTTTGGCCTCGGCCGGGGGGGCAGGGGGCGCCTGCTTCTCCTCCGCAGGGGCCGCTGTGGGCGCCGCCGGGGGGGCCGCTGCCGGCTCGGGAGCCTGGGCGAGGGCGGGGGAGGCGAGGGTGACGAGCAGGGCCAGGGACCAGGAACGCATGGGACCTCCAACAACGGGCCCACCGGTTCTACCAGAGCCCCGCCCGGATGGCCCGGCTCACTCCTGGGGCAGGCGACGAGGCAGGTTCACTCCCCGCGTGCATGTGCGGGTGGACGTTGCTATGGGGGCCTCCCGATGCCCAAGCGAACGGATATCCGGAAGGTTCTCGTGATCGGGTCGGGACCGATTGTCATCGGTCAGGCCGTGGAGTTCGACTACTCGGGGACGCAGGCCATCAAGGCGCTCCGAGACGAAGGTGTGGAGGTGGTGCTGCTCAACAGCAACCCCGCCACCGTGATGACGGACCCCGAGTTCGCTCACCGCACCTACATCGAGCCCATCACCGTCGAGGCCGCCGAGAAGATCCTCGCCGCCGAGCGCCCCGACTCGCTGCTACCCACCATGGGCGGTCAAACGGCCCTCAACCTCGCCAAGGCCCTCGCCGAGCAGGGCATCCTCGAGAAGTACGGCGTGCGGCTGATCGGCGCCTCGCTCGAGGCCATCAACAAGGCCGAGGACCGGCAGCTCTTCAAGGCCGCCATGCAGAAGATCGGCGTGGCCCTCCCCAAGAGCGGCTACGCCAGGACGCTCGACGAGGCGCTCGGCCTCATCGCCGAGATCGGCTTCCCCGCCATCATCCGCCCGTCCTTCACCCTGGGCGGTACCGGCGGCGGCATCGCCTACAACCGCGAGGAGTTCGAGACCATCTGCCGCGCCGGCCTCAAGGCCAGCCCCACCTCCACCATTCTCGTCGAGGAGAGCGTGCTCGGCTGGAAGGAGTACGAGCTGGAGGTGGTCCGCGACTCGGCGGACAACGTCATCATCGTCTGCTCCATCGAGAACCTGGACCCCATGGGCGTGCACACCGGTGACTCCATCACCGTGGCCCCCGCCCAGACCCTCACGGATCGCGAGTACCAGCGCCTGCGCGAGGCCTCGCTGCGCATCATCCGCGAGATCGGCGTCGACACCGGCGGCTCCAACATCCAGTTCGGCGTCAACCCGAAGGATGGGCGCATCGTCGTCATCGAGATGAACCCGCGCGTGTCCCGCTCCAGCGCGCTGGCCTCCAAGGCCACCGGGTACCCCATCGCGAAGATCGCCGCGAAGCTGGCGCTCGGCTACACGCTGGACGAGCTGCGCAACGACATCACCCGCGACACGCCCGCCTCCTTCGAGCCCACCATCGACTACGTGGTGGTGAAAATCCCTCGCTTCAACTTCGAGAAGTTCCCCCGCGCCGACCGCACGCTCACCACCAGCATGCGCTCGGTGGGCGAGGTGATGGCCATCGGCCGCACCTTCTCCGAGGCGTACCTGAAGGCCCTGCGCTCCATGGAGGCCTCGCGCCTGGCACTGGAGCCGGTGGACCTGCCCAAGGAGAAGGAGGAGCGCGAGAAGGTGCTCAGCGAGGCGCTCCGGGTGCCGCGCCCCGATCGCCCCTGGTACGTGGCCCAGGCCTTCCGCGAGGGCTTCTCGGTGGAGCGCGTGCACGAGCTGTCCGCCATCGATCCGTGGTTCCTGCGGAAGATCGAGGAGCTGGTGCACCGGGCCCAGTCGCTGCAGGAGTTCGGCCGGCTGGATCAGCTCCCGGACGAGGTGCTGCGCGAGGCCAAGGCTCACGGCTTCTCGGACAAGTACCTGGGCCAGCTGCTGGGCTACCCGGAGGCGGAGGTGCGCGCGCACCGGCAGACCCGAGGCATCCGCCCCGTGTACAAGCGGGTGGACACCTGCGCCGCCGAGTTCGAGGCCTACACCCCGTACCTGTACTCCACCTATGAGGAGGAGGACGAGGCGCCGCCCACGGACCGCAAGAAGGTGCTCATCCTGGGCAGTGGGCCCATCCGCATCGGTCAGGGCATCGAGTTCGACTACTGCTGCGTGCACGCCGCCTTCTCGCTGCGCGAGGCGGGGTACGAGACGGTGATGGTCAACTGCAACCCCGAGACGGTCTCCACGGACTACGACACCTCGGACCGCCTCTACTTCGAGCCGCTCACCATCGAGGACGTGCTCGAGGTGGCCGAGCGCGAGAAGCCGGTGGGCGCCATCGTCCAGTTCGGCGGCCAGACGCCGCTCAAGCTCAGCGTGCCGCTGGAGAAGGCCGGGCTGGCGGTGCTGGGCACCTCGCCGGACGCCATCGACCGGGCCGAGGACCGCGAGCGCTTCGCCAGGCTGATCGAGAAGCTGGGGCTGATGCAGCCGGAGAACGGCGTGGCGCGCAGCCACGAGGAGGCCTTCCGGATCGCCGAGCGCATCGGCTACCCCGTCATGGTGCGCCCCAGCTACGTGCTCGGTGGCCGGGCGATGGAGACGGTCTACGATCAGGCCAGCCTGGAGCGCTACATGCGCGAGGCCGTGAGCGCCTCACCCGAGCACCCGGTGCTCATCGATCGCTTCCTGAAGGAGGCCATCGAGGTGGACCTGGATCTGGTGGCGGACCGGACGGGCGCCGTGCTGGTGGGCGGGGTGCTGGAGCACATCCAGGAGGCGGGAGTGCACTCCGGAGACGCGGCGGCCACGCTGCCTCCGCACTCGCTGTCGCCGGATCTCGTGGAGCGCATGAAGGACCAGGCCATCGCGCTGGCCCGCGAGCTGAAGGTGATCGGGCTGATGAACGTCCAGTTCGCCATCCAGGGGAAGACCATCTACATCCTGGAGGTGAACCCGCGCGCCAGCCGCACCGTGCCGTTCATCTCCAAGGCCACCGGCGTGCCCCTGGCGAAGCTGGCGGCGCTCTGCATGGTGGGCAAGACGCTCGAGGAGCTCGGCGCCACGCAGGAGGTCGAGTTCAAGCACGTCGCCGTGAAGGAGTCCGTCTTCCCGTTCGCTCGGTTCGCGGGTGTGGACGTGATCCTCGGCCCGGAGATGAAGTCCACGGGCGAGGTGATGGGTATCGCGGACGACTACGCCTCCGCCTTCGCCAAGAGCCAGCTCGCCGCCGGCGTGAAGCTGCCGCGCTCGGGCCGGGTGTTCATCTCCGTGAAGGACGAGGACAAGCCCGCCGTGGTGGATCTGGCCCGGCGCCTGCGCACCCTGGGCTTCGAGCTGGTGGCCACCAGCGGCACCCATGCGTACCTGGCCACGAAGGGCATCCAGGCCCAGCAGGTGATGAAGGTGACGGAGGGCCGCCCCAACATCGTCGACAAGATCGTCGACGGGGCGATCATGCTCGTCATCAACACCACGTTCGGCAAGCAGGAGATCGCCGACAGCTTCTCCATCCGGCGCGAGGCCCTGATGCACGGCATCCCGTACTACACGACGGTGCAGCAGGCGCGCATGGCGGTGGGGGCGCTGGAGGCCCTGCGGCGCTCGGAGCTGAGCGTTAAGCCGCTGCAGGACTACCTCAAGCTCACCCAGCGCCCCGGGTAGCCCCTCGAGAGGGGATGCCCTGTTGGAACGCTGCTGACAGGGATGGCAGACTCGCGCGGCTCTGGGAGGTGCTTCATGCACACGCTCACCCGCGCCGCATCGCTTGCGCTGCTATCACTGGTCGTGGCCTGCACCAGCGTTCCGCGGCCCGAGACCGTTCTCGCCTCGGGCCAGACCGGTCCGGCTTCGCTCGTCTCCGACGGGACGTACCTCTACTGGACCAACCGCACGGGCGGAGAGGTGATGCGCCTGCCGCTGGCCGGGGGGACGCCCGAGCAGCGGGCGTCGGGGCAGGTTCAGCCGCAGGGGATTGCCCTCAGCTCGACGCACCTCTACTGGGCCAACCGGGGGAACCACACCGTCATGAAGTTGCCGCTGGCGGGCGGCGAGCCCGTTCCGGTGGCGACAGGCCAGTCGGACCCGGAGGACGTGGCGATCGCCGGAGGCTACGTGTTCTGGTCCAATGGCTCCGCGACGATGATGAAGGCGCCCGAGGCGAGCGGCGCGGCCTCGGCGGTGAGCGACCAGACCAGCAGCCCCAGCGAGCTCGTCACCAACGCCACGCACGTGCTCTGGGCCAACAGTGACGGCACCATCCGCCGTGCCCCGCTGGCTGGTGGGTCGGAGGAGACTTTGGCGCGTGGAGATCTCAACGCCACCAGCCTGGCCCTCGATGACACGCACGTCTACTGGACCACGTTCTGGGGCAGCATCCAGCGTGTTCCGCTGGCCGGGGGGGGCGTGGAGAAGCTGGCGGAAGGAGAGAACCACCCGCGTGCCATCGCCGTGGACGGCTCCTTCCTCTACTGGGCCGCAGGAGGCAAGGACGGAACCATCCGGCGCATGGCCCGCTCTGGGGGAAAACCTGAGACCTTCGCCGGTGACCAGGGCGAGCCCGCGGGAATCCTCCTGCACGCCGGCCACCTGTATTGGGTCAATCAGTCCGCTGGCACTGTAGTGCGTGCACCGCGCTGAGCAACCTACGGCGGGGCATGCCGATAATTTCCGCAAGGTTCACACGGAGATCAATCACATGCCCCGGATCAACGGTTCCATCGTTCCCCCTCGCGCTCGCACCCTCGACGACGCGTTTTCCGCCAAGACTCCCACCGCGAAGGCGACTCAGCCCGCGGCCAAGGTGACAGGCTTCGCGGGCGTGTCGAACTTCCTGGGAGGCGCCTTCAACGGGCTCCCGTCGAAGGCGGGTGGGCCGCACGGGACGGCGCCGAGCGGCGCGCGGAAGCTGTCTCCGAACGATCTGGGCGTGCTGGCGCAGGATCAGGGCAACACCAACGCGTGCGGTACGACGTCCCTGGCCAACGTGCTGACGCACTGGGGCCAGCCCACCACGCACGAGCAGGTGGACAAGGACATCCGCCACTTCGACATGTTCACCGCGCCGGACCGGCTCGTCGACTACGCGCGCGATCACGGGATGCGCGCCGAGCTCAAGGCGGACGCCAGCGTCGATGACATCGCGCGGATGGTGGACCAGGGCGTGCCGCCCATCGTCCTGATGGATCCGGACAGCGGCTCCAACGCCAGCCTGCACTACGTGACGGTGTCCGGCTACAACCGGGACGCGAGCGGCAACATCTCCGAGCTGGTCATCGCGGACAGCGCCGGTGGAGATCGCTACACGATGCCCATCGAGGAGTTCCAGAAGAAGTGGGACAACCTCGAGCTGGGCGGCATCGGCACGGGGCTCAACAACGTGATGATCTCCGTGGTGCCCAACGACGGCCGGAAGATCACCGGCGGCGACGGCGTGACGCGGAGCGCCTCGGAGATCAAGCTGCCGAAGTCCAGCTTCTGGTCCAGCATCAAGAGCAGCCTGGCGCGCGGGGTGGCCAACCTCCTGTCCGACGTAACGTCGTTCGCCGGCAAGGCCTGGAACGGGATCAAGAACGTGTGGAACGGCGTCAAGAACGCCGCTGGCGCCGTGTGGGATGGCGTCAAGAACGCCGGGCAGGCCATTGGCAACGCCGCCAAGAGCGCCTGGGACACGGTGACGGGCTGGCTCGGGTTCTAGCGAGCCCTCGCGGCCTCACATGACCGGGTATTGGTGGGTGAACAGGAAGAAGAAGATGCCCTGCATCACCCCCAGCCCGCTCACCAGCAGCATGCCCACCGTCGGCCGCTTCGCCGCGAAGACGCCCAGGCCCAGGAAGGCGGGCCAGCAGGACGCGGAGTAGCGGCCGAGCCCCCACAGGCCGATGGCCCAGATGACGCCACTGAGCACGAACCCGAACGCCGCCAGCGACCACCACGAGCGCTGACGGGTCGTGAGCACCACGCCCGCGATCACCAGCGCGGCGAAGGGCAGGTACGTGTTGATGAGCTGGAAGTTCTGGTCCGGTGAGCCCATCACCTTGAGCTGATCGGTGATGCCCCAGTAGGCGGCGGGCCCCCAGTTGTCGCGCGCCTTGTAGAAGCTGAGGAAGTCGCCCCAGGCGAGCTGCTGGTACAGCGCGTAGCCCCCGAGCGACAGCCACGGCAGCGCCAGCGCAAGCCACGCCGGGCTCTTGAAGAAGCGTCCCAGCGAGGGGCGCTGCTGGATCTGCGCGACGAGCAGCCCGATCCCCGCGAGCATCGTCAGGTGCCGGGCGAGCACGCCTCCAGCGAGCGCCAGCCCCGCGCGGAAGTGCTGGCCCCGCGTGGCGTAGTCCAAGGAGAGCGCGGAGAGCAGCACCATGAGCGACTCGGGGTGCCCGGCGGCGTGGAAGAAGGCGAAGGGGTAGGCGGCGAACAGCAGCAGGCCCCAGCGCGCGCTCTGCTCGTCCGAGAGCCGCCGGAACATGCGGAACAGCACCCGGTACGCGAGCAGGCACGCGATGTTGGCGACGATGAGCAGGCCCCAGTGCGGCGGGATGCGCGTGACGAACCCCAGCGCCTTCGTCAGCATCGGCAGCAGCGGGAAGAAGTTCGTCATCGGGCCGTTCCAGTACCCGTCCCGCGCGATGTAGTAGTACCAGCCGCAGTCCCAGCGGCAGAAGGGCTCGAAGACGGGCATCAGCCCGTACTCCTTGAGCAGCCCGGACGGCTGCTGGAGCCTGCGCTCGACGGCGATGCCGGCCCACGAGGCCATGGTGAGCGCCACGCGCGAGCCGAGCCAGACCCAGAACGGGAAGGCCCAGGCCTGGAGCCCTCGCGGCTCGGGCTCGGGCGGATGCGTGGGCGCTTCGGTCAGGGCCGGGGCGGTCTCAGGGGGCGCTTGCACAGTCAGAGGGTCCTCTAGCACAGCGCCTCGGGCAAGCCCACGCCCTGTGGGCTCCGCTCACGAGGTAGTCTCCAGAAGAGCAGGAGGGCGCCGTGAAGAAATGGATCATCCTGGGGATCGTGGCCGTCGTGCTGGGCGGCGTGTTCATCGGGCTCGACATCAAGGCCACCCGGGTCGCCGCGCAGATGAACGGCGTCATCCGCAAGAAGCCGTACTCGCCCACCCAGCGAGGCGCCGCGCTGCACTCGGAGCTGCTCATCGCGGATCTGCACGCGGACCCGTTGTTGTGGAACCGGGACCTGAACGAGCGCTCGGCGCAGGGGCACATCGACGTGCCTCGCCTCATCGAGGGCAACGTCGCATTGCAGGTCTTCGGCGTCGTCACCAAGACGCCCAAGAAGATGAATACGGAGCGCAACGACGACACGACGGATGACATCCAGCTCCTGGCCTTCGCCCAGCGGTGGCCGCCGACCACGTGGTTCAGCCTGGAGGCCCGTGCGCTGTACGAGGCCAGGAAGCTCGCGAGGACCGTGGAGGACTCGGACGGGAAGCTGGTGTTCATCCGGACCCGGGCGGAGCTGGACCGGTTCCTGGCGGAGCGGGAGAAGGACAAGGGCCGCGTCGGGGCGCTCCTCGCGCTCGAGGGGATGCACGCGCTGGAGGGGAGCATCGAGGCGGTGGATGCGCTCCATGACGCCGGGTTCCGGATGCTGGGGTTCGCCCACTTCTTCGACAACGAGGTCAGCGGGTCGGCCCACGGAGTGAAGAAGGGCGGCCTCACGGAGCTGGGCCGGGCCGTGGTGAAGCGGATGGAGGAGAAGGGGATGACGCTCGATCTGGCGCACGCGTCCCGGCAGACGATCTCGGAGGTGCTCGCGATCGCCACCCGGCCCGTCGTGGTCTCTCACTCGGGCGTGAGGGGCACGTGCGACAACAACCGGAACCTGAGCGACGAGCAGCTCCGGGCGATCGCTCGCAACGGTGGGGTGGTCGGCATCGGGTACTGGAGCACGGCCACGTGTGGCAAGGACGCGAAGGCCATCGCCCGAGCGGTCCGGCACGCCGTGTCGGTGGCCGGGATCGATCATGTCGGCCTGGGCTCGGACTACGACGGAGCCGTCACGGCGCCGTTCGATGTCGCGGGGCTGGTCGAGCTGACCGACGCGCTGATCGCGGAGGGGCTGAGCGAACGGGAGATCCGCAAGGTGGCGGGAGAGAACGCCGTGCGCGTCCTGCGAGCCAATCTTCCGGCGCAGTGACGCGCTGCCTCAGTTCTCCACGGTGTACGTCATGCGGACGGGCTGTCCGTCGCGCTCGACCTCGAGCTCGATGCGGGAGGTGCCCCGCAGGTGGGTGTAGGCCTCCAACGCGCGCGTCGGGTTGTCCATCGTGAAGCCGTTGATGCGCGTGAGGATGTCTCCGTTCCTCATGCCGAGCCGGGCGTACAGGGAGTCCTGCCGCATGCCGAACACCTTGAAGCCCTGGGGGCTCCCGTTGCGGAAGGTGGGCACGATTCGGGCCTGCGTGGCGATCTGGTTCATGTTGGCGAGCGCGTTGTCCACGTCCTGGCGCTGGATCGTATACGTCCCGGGTCCTGTCTCCCGGATGCTGGAACCGAGCCCCGTGGAGTTCCCGGCCGGGGCGGGAGGAGGTTGGGGTGCAGCGACCATCCCAGAAGAGGCGGGGAGGGAAGCGAGATCGAGGACCTCCATGCGGTCGCCGTTCATGAGCAGCACCCGCGTGCGCTCGATGGCCAGGACCTGGGCGCCCTGAAGCATGCTGCCCGTCCAGACGGTTCGAGTGCGGCGCAGGGCGTCGTCGTAGACGGAGGCCAGCGACATCCCCGAGGAGGAGGACGTCATCGTCCCGAGCAGCTTGAGCGAGAGCTGCGTGGTCTGTGCGTCGGAGGGGAGCTCCGCGGGAGGCTTCGGGGCCTTGTCCAGTGACAGGCCCGTGTGCCGGGCCAGCAGCTCCGCGGAGAGTGGGGTGCTCGTGGAGTGCGGGGCGGTGGAGACTTCCTGTCGCGGCATGCTGGGCGCCGTGGGCACGGAGAAGAGCGAGCCGCTCACCAAGGTGTTGACCGTCTGCGCCACGAGCGTGCACGCGCATGCGAGCATGGCGAGGGTGAACGCATGGAACGAGGAGCGGACGAGCGCGGACATGGGCTGCCTCCCTGAGGTGGGCGTGGATGAGTGCCATCCCAGAGCAAGGCCAGTACCAACGGAGCTACACCGGCTCGCTCCGAGGGGAGCACGGGCAGCTGGCGCGGACCTCACCTGCTTACGCGTGACAAAGTGTCCGAGGCGGCTCCGGGGAGCATGACGACTCGCCAACCCGTCCAGCTTCGTGCGAGGGAGTCCACGGAATGAGACGCGGGAGAAACGAAATCACAGGCTTTCCGGAAGCTCTGCGCTCGGAAGTCCGGAAGATAGACGTCTGGCCCACACCTTGCTCATGGCTCGCGTCGGGGGCGATTGACGCGCGAGCCTGTCCACCGCACGCTGACGGGCATGGGACAGGACGCATCTGAGCGTGGAGGAACCTTCCCCCGGGCCCCCACGCAGGAAGAGTGGGAGGCGATGGGGCCCGAGGAGCAGGCCCGGGTGGTGGAGTCACTGCCCGGAGAGGTGACATGGGACGAGATGGCGATGCCGGAGGGCGACAAGCACTCCGGAGCCAAGTCGAGGGTGAGGGATCTGCTCGAGGGTTACTTCGGTCACCAGCGGCGCAAGGTGTACCTGGGCTCCGAACTTCCCATTTACTATCCAGCAGAGCGGCGGTTCGCGCCCGACCTGCTGGCGGTGCTCGATGCGGAGCAGTACGAGCGCAACAAGTGGGTGGTGAGCCACGAGGGCAAGGGGCTGGACTGGGTGATGGAGGTCCACGTGGGCGGCGACCGCAAGAAGGACGCCGAGTACAACGTGAAGCGCTACGCCCGGCTCGGCATCCCCGAGTACTTCATCTACGACCGCAACAAGGAGAAGCTGGAGTTCTACCGGCTGGCGACTCCGGACGCGCGACAGTACACGCGCGTCGAGCCACGGCGGGGCCGCTACCTCTCCGAAGTGCTGGGGCTGGAGTTCGAGGTGGTGGGCGAGCAGCTCCGAGTCTGGTCCGGCAACGCGCTGCTGCTGGAGTCCAAGGAGCTGCTGGCGCGAGCCATCGAGAGGCTGGAGGAGACGGAGCGCCAGGCTGAAAGCGAGGCGAGACGGCGCGAGGAAGAGGCTCGTCTGAGACAAGAGGAGACGCGCCTGCGTGAAGAGGAGACACGCCTGCGTGAAGAGGAGACGCGCCTGCGTGAAGAGGAGGCGCGCCGACGAGAGGACGCGGAGCGCCGTCTCGCGGAAGAGTCGCGGCGGCGAGAGGAGGCAGAGCGCCGCCTGGCGGAGCTACAGGCCGAGATGGCACGCCTTCAGCCCCATCGAGGCTGAAGGCGCCCCGCTCGAAGCTGCTCAGCCGAAGGAGGCGTCCCGGCCTCGGGTGGGCAGCGCGGAGGCCGTGCCGGAGAGCCATTCATCGCAGGCCCGCGCGGCCTCTCGTCCGTCCGAGATGGCCCAGACGATGAGGCTTGCGCCCCGGTTCGCGTCGCCCGCGCAGAACACGCCCTCCGCCGAGGTCGCGAAGCGCGAATCCACCTGCACCGCGCCTCGAGGCGTGAGCCGGACGCCGAGCTCCTCCTGCAGCTGCGTCGTGTCCGGCCCCGTGAAGCCCATGGCGAGGATCAGCAGATCCACCTCGTGCGTCACCTCGGAGCCGGGCAGCTCCACCAGCCGGGTGGAGCCGTTCGCCTGCCGCTCGAGCCGCACCTTCACCGCGTGGAGCTTCTCGAGCCGTCCGTCGGTCCCGGACAGGTGCTTCGTCATGAGCCCGAAGTCGCGCTCGCCGCCTTCCTCCTGGCTGGACGAGGTGCGGAACACCAGCGGCCAGAGCGGCCAGGGATTGTTCGCGGCTCGCGTCATCGGCGGAGCCGGGAGCAGCTCCACCTGCGTGACACTCCGCGCGCCCTGTCGCAGCGCCGTGCCCAGGCAGTCCGAGCCCGTGTCTCCACCGCCGAGGATCATCACCCGCTTGCCCTCGGCGTTCCACCGAGGCTCCAGCGTGGCCAGCCCCGCGACCACCCGGTTCTGGTGCTCCAGGTACTCCATCGCCTGCACCACGCCCGCGAGCTCACGCCCCGGCACCTCCAGCTCCCGGGCCCTCCGCGCCCCGATGGCCAGCACGACCGCGTCATGTTGTTCACGCAGCGCGCGGTAGCCGGGCGCCTTCGCGACATCCACGCCGGTGCGGAACTCCACTCCCTCCGCCTCCATGATCGCCAGCCGACGATCCAGGATGCCCTTCTCCATCTTGAAGTCCGGGATGCCGTAGCGCAGCAGTCCGCCAAGCCGATCGTCCCGCTCGTACAGCGTGACGGAGTGGCCCGCCCGGTTGAGCTGCACCGCCGCCGCCAGCCCCGCCGGCCCCGAGCCCACCACCGCCACCCGCTTGCCCGTGCGACGCGCTGGCGGCTGAGGCTGGACCCAGCCCTCCGCGAAGGCGCGCTCGGCGATCTCCTTCTCCATCTGCTCGATCGTGACGGGGCTCTGATCGATGGAGAGCACGCACGCGGCCTCGCACGGCGCCGGGCACAGCCGCCCGGTGAACTCCGGGAAGTTGTTGGTGCTGGTCAGCGCGAGGAACGCCGCCTTCCAACGCCCGCGGTAGACCGCCTCGTTGAAGTCCGGGATGGGATTGCCCAGCGGACAGCCCTGCTGACAGAAGGGCACACCGCAGTCCATGCAGCGCCCCGCCTGCCGCTTCGCCTCGTCGGGAGCCAGGGGGAGCACGAACTCGCGCGAGTCGTGGATGCGCTCTTGCTTCTCCCGCTTGGGCGCGGGCACGCGGGACCACTCCATGAATCCGGTCGGCTTACCCATGGCTCAGCCCTCCCCCCCGGCGTGGCGGCGCTGCGGCGCCAGCGTGGGCGTCTTGCGGGCCGCGCGGCGGGCCTGGAGCACGCGCTTGTAGTCAGTGGGCATCACCTTCACGAACTGCGGCACCATCAGCTCCCAGTTGTCGAGCACCCGGCGCGCCAGCGTGCTCCCCGTGTGCTGGAAGTGGCGTTCGATCATCCCGTGCACGAGCCAGATCTCCGACTCGTCCACCAGGGACTCCAGCTCCACCATCTCCAGGTTGCAGCGCTGGCGGAACGAGCGCTCCCGATCGAGCACGAACGCCATGCCGCCGCTCATGCCCGCGGAGAAGTTGCGCCCCGTGCGCCCGAGCACCACCACCACGCCGCCCGTCATGTACTCGCAGCCGTGGTCCCCCACGCCCTCGACGACGGCCTGGGCGCCGCTGTTGCGCACCGCGAAGCGCTCGCCGGCCATGCCGCGCAGGTACACCTCGCCGGCCGTGGCGCCATAGAGGACGGTGTTGCCCACCAGCACGTTCTCCTCGGGCGCGAAGCGGCTGCCCGACGGCGGGTAGACGATGATGCGTCCGCCGGAGAGCCCCTTGCCCAGGTAGTCGTTGGCGTCGCCCTCCAGCTCCAGGGTGACGCCGCCGGTCAGGAACGCGCCGAAGCTCTGGCCGGCCGAGCCCTGCAGCTTGATGCGGATCTGCCCGTCCGCCAGCCCGCGCGAGCCCTGGCTCCGGGCAATCTCGCCCGAGAGCATCGCGCCGACGGCGCGGTGGGTGTTGCTCACCGGGCGCACCAGCATCGTGGGGGCGCCCCCGTCCAGCGTGGCGCGCGCGTGCTTCAGCAGCTCGTGATCCAGGTGGTCCGACACGTCCTTGCGCTGAGGCGTGCGACAGCGCCGAGGCTCGGTCTCCGGAGCACGTGGCGGCTCCAGCAGCGCCGCGAGGCTCACCCGCTGGGCCTTCCAGTGCGTCGAGCCGGGCCGCTGCCGCAGCAGATCCACCCGGCCCACCAGCTCGTCCAGGCGCCGCACGCCCATGGCCGCCATCTGCCGCCGCAGATCCTCGGCCACCAGGAAGAAGAAGTTCACCACGTGCTCGGGCTTGCCCTGGAAGCGCTCGCGCAGCTTGGGATCCTGGGTGGCGATGCCCACCGAGCAGGTGTTGAGGTGGCACTTGCGCAGCATCACGCAGCCCACCGCCACGAGGCTCGCGGTGGCCATGCCGAACTCCTCGCCGCCCAGCAGCGCGGCGATGAGCACGTCCCGCGCGGTGCGCAGGCCGCCGTCCACCTGCACCCGGATGCGCTCGCGCAGGCCGTTGTGCACCAGCACCTGCTGCGTCTCCGCCAGGCCCAGCTCCCACGGCAGGCCCGCGTGCTTGATGCTGGACAGCGGCGAGGCGCCCGTGCCGCCCTCGTACCCGGAGATGACCACGCACCCGGCGCCGGCCTTGGCCACGCCCGCGGCGATGGTGCCCACGCCTACCTCGCTCACCAGCTTCACGCTCACCCGCGCCGCCGGGTTCACCGACTGCAAGTCATAGATGAGCTGCGCCAGATCCTCGATGGAGTAGATGTCGTGGTGCGGGGGAGGGGAGATGAGCGTCACGCCCGGGTTGGACCAGCGCACCCGAGCGATCCGCTCGTCCACCTTGTGGCCCGGCAGCTGGCCGCCCTCGCCGGGCTTGGCGCCCTGGGCGATCTTGATCTGTAGCTCCTCCGCGTTGACGAGGTACTCGGTGGTGACGCCGAAGCGCGCGCTGGCCACCTGCTTGATGGCGCTGCGCCGCGAGTCCCCGTTCTCGTCCGGCGTATAGCGGTGGGCCTCCTCGCCGCCCTCGCCGCTGTTGGAGCGCCCGCCGATGCGGTTCATCGCGATGGCCAGCGTCTCGTGCGCCTCGGCGCTGATGGAGCCGAAGGACATGGCGCCGGTGACGAAGCGCCGGACGATCTCGGTCGCCGACTCCACCTCGTCCAGCGGCACCGGGGCGCGGCCCTCCGTCACCACGTCCAGCAGACCGCGCAGGTTGCACAGCTCGCGCGTCTCGTCATCCGCCAGCCGCGAGTACTCGGCGAACACGGCCGCGTCGTTGGCGCGCACCGCCGCCTGGAGCTTCGCCAGCGTGGCCGGGTTCCACTTGTGCGTCTCGCTGCGGCGGCGCCACTGGTACTGGCCGCCGGAGGGCAGCAGGCCTTCCTCGGAGCCCGTCGCCGGACCGAAGCCGCGCGTGTGGCGCTCCTGCACCTCGCGGCCCAGCTCCCGCAGGCCCACGCCCTGCACCCGCGAGGCCGTGCCGGTGAAGTGCTTCTCGATCAGCGAGCGCTCCAGGCCCACCGCCTCGAAGAGCTGCGCGCCGCGGTAGGACTGCAGCGTGGAGATGCCCATCTTGGACATCACCTTGAGCAGCCCCTCCTCGATGGCGTGGATGAAGTTCTCCTGGGCCTTCTCGTGGTCCACCTGGAGCTCACCCGCCTCGGCCATGGCGCGCAGCGTGTCCAGCGCCAGGTACGGGTTCACCGCGGAGGCGCCGTAGCCGAACAGGCAGGCGAAGTGGTGCACCTCGCGGGCCTCGGCCGTCTCCACCACCAGGCCGGCGTACATGCGGATGCCGTCGCGCACGAGCCGCTGGTGGACCGCCGACAGCGCCAGCAGGGTGGGGATGGGAGCGTTGGTGGCGTCCACGCCGCGATCACTCAGCACGAGGATGCTGGCCCCCGAGTCCACCGCCGCCACGGCGTTGTCGCACAGCCGCTCCACCGCGATCTCCAGCCCTTCCTCGCCCCACTCCAGGGGGTAGGTGAGCGAGAGCACGCGCGTCTCGAAGACGCCCTCGTCGCGGATGGAGGCCAGCTTGGCCAGGTGCCCGTTGGTGAGGATGGGGCCCGGCAGCGACAGGCGGTGGCACTGATCCGGCGTCTCCTCGAAGGTGTTGCCCTCGGGGCCGAGCGCCGTGCTCAGCGTCATCACCAGCGCCTCGCGGATCGGATCGATGGGCGGGTTGGTCACCTGCGCGAAGAGCTGGTGGAAGTACGAGAAGAGGCTCGGCGCCTGATCGCTGAGCACCGCCAGCGGGGTGTCCGTGCCCATGGAGCCCACCGGCTCCTTGCCCGTCTCGCCCATGGGCTGCAGCAGCAGCCGCGCGTCCTCGTCCGTGTAGCCGAAGGCGCGCTGAAGCCGCCACAGCTCGTCGCCGCTCAGCCGCGCGGGCGCGGGCCGGTTCGGCAGATCATCGAAGGTGAAGACGTTGCGCTCCAGCCAGCGGCGGTAGGGCCAGCGGCCGGCGATGTCCTCCTTGACCTCCTCGTCCTCGAGGATGCGGCGCTCGGCGGTGTCCACCAGCAGCATGCGCCCCGGGGTGAGCCGCCCCTTGCGGCGCACCTGCGAGGGGGGCACGTCGATGACGCCCGTCTCCGAGGCCAGGATGAGCCGGTCATCCTCGGTGATGAGGTAGCGCGCCGGGCGCAGGCCGTTGCGGTCCAGCGTGGCGCCGATGAGCTGGCCGTCCGTGAAGGCGATCGCCGCGGGCCCGTCCCACGGCTCCATCAGCGACGAGGAGTACTCGTAGAAGGCGCGCCGCTCGTCGTTCATGGTGGCGTGGCCCTCCCACGCCTCCGGGATCATCATCATCATCGAGTGCGGCAGCGTGCGCCCGCCCAGGTGGAGAAGCTCCACCATGTTGTCGAACTGGGCCGAGTCGCTCTTGCCGGGGACGATGAGCGGGTAGAGCGGCTCCAGGCTGCCGCCGAACCGGGCCGACTGGAGCAGCCCGCGGCGGGCGTTCATCCAGTTCCGGTTGCCGCTCAGCGTGTTGATCTCGCCGTTGTGGGCGATGTAGCGGAACGGCTGCGCCAGCTCCCACGTGGGGAAGGTGTTGGTGGAGAAGCGCGAGTGCACCAGCGCCAGCGCGCTCACGAACTCCGGGTGCCGCAGATCCTCGAAGAAGAGCGGCAGCTGCCGGGGCAGGAGCAGGCCCTTGTAGATGATGGTCTCCGCCGAGAAGCTGGCCACGTGGAAGCGGCCCCACCGGTCCACGCCCAGCTCGCGCACGCGGTTCTCGGCGAGCTTGCGGATGCGGTACAGCTTGCGCTCGAAGGCGCTGGGCACCACGCGGCGCCGGGCCACGAAGAGCTGGCGGATGACGGGCGCTACCTCGCGCGCCAGGGGGCCCAGGTGCTCGGGCGCCACCGGGACGTCTCGCCAGCCGAGGAAGCGCTGGCCTTCCTCGGCCACCACCTCCTCCAGGATCGACTCGCACCGCGAGCGCTCGTACGGCTCCGAGGGCAGGAAGATCTGCGCCACCGCGTACTGGCGGCGGGGCGGCAGATCGATCCGGAGCCGCGCGGCCTCTCGCTCGAAGAAGCGGTGAGGCAGCTGCACGAGGATGCCGGCGCCATCTCCGGTCTCGGGATCGCGCCCGGCCGCGGCGCGATGGCTCAGCCGGTTGAGCAGCTCCAGCGCATCGTCGACGATGCCCCGAGACTTCTCTCCCTTGATATGGACCACGAAGCCGACGCCGCAGGCATCGTGCTCCGTCTCGGGTTCATACAGCCCGTACCGCCCCGGGACGTGCGACATCAGCTGGCTCCCTCCTGCTCTCTCTGTGATGAGGTGTCCAATGGTGTTCACTGGCCGACGCACCATGGTAATGCGTCGCGTCAACCTGGGGAAGGAGCGTTTGAGGCGAAGCTGCTCGGAAAGGTTGTCCTGGAAGCAGGAGAGCAGGCCCCTCGAGCTACTCCTCGGACTTTTGTGGATTTCGCAACGCGTCAGGCTCGTTCGATGACGCGGCGCGTGGCCCATCAGGGGTGTTATCCGTGCGGGTGCCATGGCTTCCACCGAACGTTTGTACTTCTCCGATCCCTTCCTGCACCGCTTCTCCGGGCGCGTGATCTCGCACGCGATGTGGAACGGAGCTCCGTCGCTCGTCCTCGATCGCACGGCCTTCTATCCAGAGGCCGGAGGGCAGATGGCCGATCGCGGAGTACTCGGCGGCTTCGCGGTGAAGGACGTGCAGGCGGATGACGCGGGCGTCGTGCACCACGTGCTGGAGCTCCCCGAGGGGAAGGGGCTCCCCGAGCTGGGCGCGGAGCTGGCGGGGGAGATCGACAAGGCGCGGCGCCGCGTGCACATGGCGCTGCACACCGGCCAGCACATGTTGTCGCGCGCACTCGTGGACGTAGCCAACGCGCACACGGTGTCCGCGCGTCTGGGCGAGACGCTCTGCACCATCGACGTGGACCTGGATGTGCTCGACGAGGCGAAGGTCGCCGAGGCGGAGGAGCTGTGCAACGCCGTCATCGATGACGACGTGAGGATCCGCTCCTTCTTCCCCACGCCGGAGGAGCTGGCGGACCTGCCGCTGCGCCGCAAGCCCAAGGTGACGGAGAACATCCGCGTGGTGCAGATCGGCGACTTCGACGTGTCGCCGTGCGGAGGCACTCACTGCACGGGCTCGGCGCAGGTGGGGATGATCCGGGTGGTGGGGGTGGAGCGCTACAAGGGCAAGGGCCGCGTGGTGTTCTCCGCGGGTCGCCGTGCGCGGGGCGAGCTGTGGCAGGAGGCCGGCACGCTCCGGGGCCTGAGCCGCTCCTTCACCTGCGGCCCGAGCGAGGTGCCAGTGGTCATCGAGAAGCTCCGCCGCGATCTCACCGACGCGCGCGAGGCGCTGGGCGCGGCCCGGGCGAAGCTGGCCGATCAGGCGGCGGTGGAGCTGGTCGCCGCGCTGGAGAAGTCTCCGGACAACCGGGTGGTGGCCGTGCTCGACGGCGCGGGCCCCGAGTCGCTGCGGGCGATCGCGGCGAGGCTCACGTCCCGGCCGGAGTCGGTCGTGCTGCTGGCCGGCCGTGCTCCCGAGGGCCTCGCGGTCCTGATTGCCCGGGGGAGCGGTTCGAGCTTCGGGTGCGGCGCCTTCCTCAAGCGCCTGGCCGAGGCCGCTGGAGGACGCGGAGGCGGTCGACCCGAGCACGCGGAGGGGCGTCTGCCGCCGGGGACGGACTTCCCGGCGCTCGTAGCCTCGCTGCTCGGCTAGCCGAGGCCCACGGAAGATGCGCCTCTCCGCCGCCGTCTTCGCTCCCGTGGAGCCCGCGCGCCAGCGGGGGAAGCTCGTGCCGCTGCTGCTCGTGCTGCCCGTCCTGGGGATGGCCTCGCGCTCGAGCGCCATTGCCCTGCCAGCCTTCGTGGCGGCCTACGCGGGAGACACGCTGTGGACGGCGATGCTGTATGTGACGCTCCTCTTCGCCTGGCCCGGCCTCTCCGTCTCCCGGGCAGTGGGACTGGCGGTGGGGATCTCCTTCCTCGTGGAGCTCAGCCAGCTCTACCAGGCACCCTGGATCGACGCGGTGCGTGCCCACCGGCTCGGCGCGCTGGTCCTGGGAAGGGGGTTCCTCGGGTCGGATTTCGTCTGCTACACCGTGGGAGGGCTCCTGGCTGGGGGAGTGGATGGGCTGCTTGCCTGGCGGAGGAGCGTGGAATGAGCCACACGGGGTGCGGGTTTGCTTGCATTCCCAGGGCTGACAACTGCATGTGAGGCGGCGTGACGACGCCAGAGACCAGCGTGACTCCATCCATCGTGGCCGAGCCGAGGCCTGCCGACGACGGGCTCTTCACGGCCTTCCGTGAGCAGCCGGTCAACCCGCGGCGCTGGCTGTACTTCGCGCTGGTGCCGCTCATCCCGCTCGTGGCCGGAGTGGCGGCCTGGGCGTCGATGCTCGGGCAGCAGGATGCGATGAAGATCATCACCGCCCACGGCATCAAGGTGGTGAACCCGGGCATGTCCCAGAAGGACGTGGTCGGAGTGGTGGGGCGCCCGATCGGCAAGGAGACCCGGGCCGATGGCGCGGAGTGCTTCCTGCACGGCATGTTCTCCATGAACGAGCCGCAGACCACCGTCTACGTGCTCTGCTACGTGGGCGGGCAGCTGCGGGACATGACGACGCGCCGGTACTCGCTCTGGACGGCGGACCCGAACGGGGAGTTCGCCCCCGCCGGAATCCCGATGGGCGAGACGCCCGCGCCCGCCAAGGCCGTGCCCGCCGCCAACCCCTGAGCGATCTGGGGGAGGCCCGTGTCGCAGACATCACCCCGCACGATGGCGTGAACCCCACCCAGCAGCACGCGCTGGAGCGGCAGGCCGTGGAGCAGATCCTCGGCAAGCTGCCGCGAGGCGCCGAGTACCTCGCGCTCTGGGAGGAGTATGAGCGTGGCGCCTCCTTCGAGGCCCGACTGGTACGACACTCGCAGAGCTCCAGGCCCTGCGGCCTCCACGCACCCCGGGCGCGTAGCCGTCCCGCGACTCAGCCGAACCAGTGGCTGGTGCTGGGGGCAAAGACCCGGACCCGCTCCAGCAGCGCCGGCGGCACCCGCTGCCGGATGATGTCGTGCACGCGCTCGGGCCCATACGCCTGGCTGAAGTGCATCAGCACCAGCGCCTCGTTCTGGAACCGATCCGCCCTCGCGATGATCTCGTCCAGGTGCGTGTGCAGGCGCTCCTGCGTCTCCTCCACCGTGAACTTCTGATCCAGGTAGGTGCACTCGAGGATCAGCACCCGGCTCTCCATGATCGAGGGCGCCGACTCCAGCACTCGCGACAGCGTGTCCGTGGCGTACGCCAGCTCGAGTCGCTCGACCTCGTCGAACAGCTCCGGCACGCCCTCGCGCCGCAGGCGGCCGATCTCCTCGCCGGGGAGCGTCTGGTACTCCGGCTTCAGCTTCGTGATGCGGCGGAAGAACTGGTAGCCGAGCGAGGGGCCCGCATGGTGCGTCCGGAAGGCTCGCACCCAGATGTCGCGGTACACCTTGCGCGTCTCTCCCGGGAGCAGCGGGATGGTCTTGAAGGAGACGGCGGACCGGTGCAACCGGCCGAGCGCCTCGAGCGACTCCAGGACCGCTGACTCGATCTCCGCCGGGAGGAACACCTGGGCAGGCGAGTGCTTGCCCATCAGCCCCCGGATGCCCAGGAGCGCGCCCAGCGAGCTGGCGTGATCCGAGTGGCCATGGCTCAGGAAGATGTGGTCGGTCGTCGAGAAGCTCCGCAGGGGCACTCCCGCGTCCAGCACGACGCTCAGCTCGGGGACCTGCAACGACGTGTACACGCCGGCTACCGAGATGCCTCGGATGGTGTACGGCCCGGCCTGCACTTCGGTCAGCATGCGGGGCAAGGCTAACGGCTCTGGTGCTCGAATGGGACCGGAATGCGCCTCTCCAACGGGCAGCAGGCCAGCCTCCGTTCGTTGGCTTGTGGCCGGAACCCCGGATGCCAACGTTCAGGGAGAGAGGATGACCATGCGAAACATTCCGATTCCCGCCGCGGTGGTATGCCTTCTGTCACCCCTGCTCGCGCTCGCCCAGGCCGGGATGGGCCCGACCGACAATCAGGTCGTCGCCCAGAGTCCAGCGACCTGGTACTGGCTCGCGGTCCTGGCCATCGCGGTGGTGGCCTTCATCGTGAGCACCGCCGTCATCTCACGCCGGAACTGGCCGCCTACGCGCCGGCGCGTCGTCTGAGCCCGTCGGCCGTGGCCTGTCCGCCAGCAGGGCAGCCTGGCTCGGCTAGGGCAGGGAGGGGGTGATCCGCTGAGGCGTTGGCTTCATCATGCGTTCCGTGAAGCTCGCCTGCACCGCCACCGTGCTGCTCCTGCTCCTGGGGGCCCCTTCGCGCGCGGAGGCCTTCGCGGTGGAGTGCCACCAGGCCCTCACCGGGGCCGCGCTGGACACGGCGCGAGGCTCGAAGGCGCGAGCCCTGCTCCAGGCCCACCGTGGCGCGGTGGTGCACGGCGCCACGGCCGAGGATCTCAACCTCCACGTGAAGTGGACCGGCTGGCACCACTTCTACTTCCCGGAGGGCTCGCTCGATACGGCGATCCGGCGGGCCTCGGACGCGCGGGTCCGCGAGCTCTGGGAAGAGGCGATGGAGGCCGCCCGTCACGGCGACCTGGAGCGTGCCTTCGATCGTGCGGGGCACCTCGCCCACCACGTGCAGGACATGGCCTCTCCGCCCCACGTGGTGCCGGTGAACCATGGCCTCACCGATCGCTTCGAGCGGTACGGTGTCCGCACCTCCCTGGCCCGAGCCCCGGTTCGCGACGTGGCGCCGCTGCCCGGCGATGAGGCGCAGCGGGCGCTCGCGAGGGAGACCCTGGCCGCGGTGCGCACCGAGTCCGTGAGCACCCCCCACGGGCCCATCCCCTGGAGCGCCTTCTGGGCCGAGCCCGAACGCCACGACGCCGGCACCTTCGGCCACTATGGCGCCGAGGCCGGCAACGCGTTCGGCGCCAACACCGTGCACTGGCACGGGCGCAGGTACCGGATCGCTCCCGCGGACTACTCGGCCTTCATGGACGCCCGGGTCTCGAGCGCCGTCGCCTACACCCGAGCCTTTCTCGAGTGGGCGAGTGAGCGCTTCGCTGAGGCAGCCTCCGCCGAGCCCGTGGCGCTCAGGGGCTTCCGCCCCGCGCCGGAACTGTCCCTGCAGGTGCTGGGGGGTGTCACCCGGGACTCCCGAGGAACCACGCCCACTCTCGGCCTGCGTGCTGCGCTGCCCCTGCCACGCTCGCTGAAGCTGTCGGTCGACTGGACCCGCCGTGTGGGCGGCGCTGGGGCTTCCTCCGGGGCCGGGGGAGGCTCTCTCTCCGTGCTCTCGCCTCCGCTATGGGCGGCCCGGCCGGGGTACCCGCTGGGACTCGATCTGCGCGCCTGCGTGGGCGTCGGACTGTTCCCGTGGGAGGGGCAGCGGCGTGTCGGGCTCCCGCTCGGGCTGCGCGCGAACGCGTCACTGGGGCGCCCGTTCACCGTGAGCGCGGAGGTGCTCTACCAGGGCCTCAAGCCTCCCGACGCGGCCTGGGCGCATGGTGTCGCTTTCACCCTGGGCATGGGTCTGGCCTGGGGCGACCGGTAGTCTCGCCCTTCGCTGATGTGGGGCGCGGTGCGGCAGATCACCGGAACGTCACGGATCAGGTGGTTCCGCGCGGATCCATTTTCAGGTATTTCCCTTCGCGCCCATGACCCACTCCTCCCCCCCTCCTTCTCGCGACCAGGGCCGCCGTGGCGCCCTCGCGCTCGTCGGGGCCCTCTTCGCGGGCTCCCTGCTCGTCTACTCTGGCTGCGGCGATGACAAGCCGGCTGCCACCCAGTCGCCGGTTCGCGTCCAGCTGATCGCCTTCAACGACTTCCACGGCAACCTCGAGCCGCCCTCGGGAAGCAACGGGACGATCCGGGTGCCGACCGGCACCGATGGCGGCACCACGAACGTGAACGCGGGCGGCGCCAGCTTCCTGGCCCACCACATCAACAAGCTGCGTGAGGAGGATCCGGAGCACACGGTGGTCGTGTCGGCCGGAGATCTGATCGGCGCCTCGCCCCTGGTGTCCGGCATCTTCCACGACGAGCCCACCATCGAGCTGATGAACCAGATCGGGCTGGACATCAACTCGGTGGGCAACCACGAGTTCGACGACGGCCGCGACGAGCTGCTGCGCATGCAGAACGGCGGCTGCCACCCGGTGGATGGCTGCCAGGCCAGCGCGACCTTCGAGGGCGCGAAGTTCAAGTTCCTGTCGGCCAACGTCTTCACCAACGTGGGCCAGAAGACGACGCTCCTGCCGGCCTATGACATCCGCGAGTTCGACGGGGTGAAGGTGGGCTTCATCGGGATGACGCTGGAGGGGACCTCGAAGATCGTCAACCCGGCCGGCATCCAGGGCCTGACCTTCCAGGACGAGGCGGACACGGTCAACGATCTGGTGCCGCAGCTCAAGGAGCAGGGTGTGGAGGCCATCGTGGTGATCATCCACGAGGGTGGTTATCCCACGGGCCTGTATGACGAGTGCCCTGGCATCTCGGGTCCCATCGTGGAGCTGGCCGAGCGGTTCGATGACGAGGTGGACGTGGTCGTCTCGGGCCACACGCACCAGGCCTACAACTGCATCATCGACAACAAGCGCGTCACCAGCGCGGCCAGCTTCGGGCGCGCCATCACCGACATCGATCTGGTGCTGGATCCCGTCTCGCACGACGTGATCGAGGCGAACGCGCGCAACATCGTCGTCACCCGCGACAACGCGAACAACACCGTGGACACCATGGTGCGTGGGTACGTCGCCAAGGCCACGCCCCTGGCCAGCCGCGTCATCGGCAATACCTCCATGGCGCTGCAGGCGCCCGTGCGTCCGCTCCCGGCGGGCCAGTCCGGTGAGTTCCTGCTCGGCAACGTCATCGCGGACGCGATGCTGGCGGCCTCGAAGGACGAGGCGAAGGGTGGGGCGGTGATCGCCCTCCAGAACCCGGGTGGCGTGCGCGCGGACATCAACGCCGGGGAGATCTCCTATGGCGAGGTCTTCACCGTGCAGCCCTTCGCCAACAACCTGACGACGCTGACGCTCACCGGCGCGGAGATCGAGGAGGTGCTGGAGCAGCAGTTCCCGCCGCACCAGACGAGCGGCAACACCCTGATCATGCAGGTGTCCGAGGGCTTCTCCTACACCTGGAAGGCTTCGGGCCCGGCCGGTGACAAGATCGACCCGGCCACCATCATGCTCAACGGCGTGCCCCTGGATCCGACGGCGAGCTACCGCGTCACGGTGAACAACTTCATGGCCTCGGGTGGCGACTCCTACACGGCGTTCACCAAGGGGACGAACGTGCTCACCGGCCCGATCGATGTCGACGCGGTCGAGGCCTACCTGCGCGCGAACAACCCTCTGACCCCGCCCGCGCTGGGCCGTATCAAGCGCGAGCCGTAGGCTGATGCCGCTCCTCCGAGCCTGACTCGGAGGAGCGTGCCTTGGGGGCAATGCGGCTCACCCTGCATCGTGGCGTCAGCCTGGCGGTCCTGGCCTCGGCTCGGACCGAGGCGGAGCACCATGAGGACCTGGGGTGCAGCATCCAGGGGCCCGCCTCCAGGCCGGTGCGGCGAGCGCACGTCGCGTTGAAGCGACAGCTCGCGGTGCTGGGAGCGGAGCGCGCGCTGCGGGAGGCGCGCTCGCTGGTTCGCTGGCTGGAGGAGACCCCGCGCTACTCCGCGCTCTGTGAGGGGAAGAAGCGGCGCGCAGGGCGCAGGGTGCTGCGGCGCGAGGTGCTCTTCCCGGACGCGCGGCGCCATCAGCCTCGGGTGCTGCACCTGCGCC
The DNA here is from genome assembly GCF_020103725.1 of Hyalangium gracile. Lineage (NCBI taxonomy): Bacteria > Pseudomonadati > Myxococcota > Myxococcia > Myxococcales > Archangiaceae > Hyalangium > Hyalangium gracile. The sequence goes on from NZ_JAHXBG010000041.1 coordinate 28,687, forward strand.
AGGAGCAGCTCGGGCTGGACGTCCCCGTGGGGCGGCAAGAGTGGCCGGCGATCGCTGACCTGTTCGCGACGCTCGCGCGGGGGGCCAGTCGGGCCGAGCTCCGAGCCCTCTCCGCGGCTCCCCTGGTGGGCGAGCTGATCTCCGACATGGCGGGGGCAGGGTGGCTGGTTCGCCACGAGGGGCCGATGGCGCTGCCCGTGCCCGGAGCGCTGTTCGTCGGCCACAACACGGTGCTCGTCGCGGGCCGAGAGGGGCGGGTCCTGGTGGATCCGTACTTCCGACCGATGAGCGGGATCGATCCGCCGGGCTATCCGCCGGTGCACCCGCGCGATCTGGGGCGGATCGACGCGGTGCTCATCACCCACTCCCATGGAGACCACTTCCACCTGGGCTCGCTGCTGCAGCTGCCGAGGGACACTCGCGTCTTCGTCCCCGCGGTGGAGCGCGAGAGCCTCTTCTCCACGGACTGCGTGCTGCGGCTGACGCAGCTCGGCTTCACGCGCGTGGAGCCCCTGCGCTGGGGCGAGGAGCGTCAGGTGGCGGATGTCACCGTCCGCGCGCTGCCGTTCCATGGCGAGCAGCCGACCGATGAGCAGGGCCTCTATCCGGACCTCTTCAACGAGGGGAACACCTGGCTGGTGCGCACGCCGGGCTTCTCGGCGGCCTTCTTCGCGGATGCCGGGCACGACGTGCGGGGCGACATGCGCGGCGTCTGCCGCCGCGTTCGCGAGGAAGGCCCCGTGGACGTGCTGTTCTGTGGCGTGCGGGGCTTCAAGCTGAAGCCCCTCTTCTTCGGATTCACCACGCTGGATGCGTTCCTGGTCGACGTGCCGCGCGACGCACTCACCCGACCGCAGCAGCTCATGGCCGGGCCCGAGGAGGCGCTGGAGTTCGGGGAGCGGCTCGGCGCGCGTTGCGTCGTCCCGTGCGCCGACGGTGGAGCCCCGTGGTACTGGCGCGAGGGCATGGGCCCGCGCTACCCGGGCTATCCCGGCGAGCCCGTGAGCGGCGCCAGCACCCTGGACGAGAACCCGGACGCCGACCCCTATCCGGAGCGGCTGGAGCAGATCCACCGGCTGCGGAGGCGAGGCCCTCGGGCGCTGCTGCTCAGACCGGGAGAAGGCCTGCTTTGGCGAGGGAGGAAGGCGCCTGCGGTCGTGCGTCAGCCGGGGTTCATCTGGCCGTTCGGTGGGCCTCCGTGAGCTTCATGACGCATCGGGGGGCCTCGCGGCCTCCAGCGCCTCGTAGGGTGGGCGCACCCACCGCTCCACCTGCTCGCGGGCGGCGGGCTTGAGCGTCTGCTGCTTGACGGCGGTGTCGTCCTGGAAGGGCAGCACGGGGTTCTTGGCATCCAAGAGCGCGGCCTCGCGCATGCGCTCGAGCTCCTCCGGCGTGAAGTCCACGCCCCAGTGCGCGGGCAGGCTGTTCAGCACGGCTCCCGGGAGCTGGCGATAGTGCACCAGGAGCGCCGGGCTGAGCCGCTCTCGCCAGGCGCTCAGGGCGGCCTCGCACAGGCGGCCGAGCACCCGCGCGCCGTACTCCTCGAGCGTCATCGTCTTCAGGGGCTCGGGCCCCAGTCCCAGCAGGCCCGGCTCGAGCACCCCAGGCAGCATGTGGGCGCCCTTGTGCCCCTGGTGCGAGGCCATGATCTCCACGGGATCCCGATAGAGGAAGATCCAGGGCACTCCGGGGAAGGCTCGCTGGAGGAGCGGAAGCTCCAGCACGTGCCAGGCGTCGAACTTGATGAACAGGTGCTGCTCCTCCGCCTGTCGCTGGCGCCCGAGCGCCGCCACGATGCCCCTCAGCCAGTCGATGCGCTGGGCCTCCGTGACGCCGGGCACGCGCAGGTGCGCGCGCAGCACCGAGTCGATGGGGCCAGCCTCGGAGAGGACCACGTTGCGCGGGAGCGCGGCCAGCATCTGAGAGACCAGCGTCGACCCACAGCGCGACAGGTGGAAGATGAAGCCACGAGGCCGCAGCGATGGCTCGAGGCCGCTCGGCTCGAGCAGCGACTCGACGGGTGTCTGGGGGCGGAACAGCAGGGAGAACGGGTGGCGCAGGCAGCGCTCGATGGTCTCATCGAAGAAGGGCTCGGTGAGGCGCAGCCCTCGCAGGTGGCACCAGTCCACGAAGAAGCGGGAGTCCCTCGGGTAGAGCCGGATGGGAATCCACTCGGCGGAAGGGAGGGAGGTCTGCTCCAGCCCGCTCATACCCACCTCTCCCGCCAGCTGCTTCGAGCCTCCTGGAGGACCGCCTGGAGCTCCTCGGCGGTGAAGGCGTGGCCCAGCTCCGCGCCCAGGCGCTGGGCGAGCTCGGCGAAGGCCTGGGGCTGCGGCGTCTCCAGGAGCTGACGCTGGAGCGCGGGCTCGGCCAGGACGCGCTGGATGAAGCGCTCCAGCTCCGCGCGGGCCACGGCGCGTGCGAAGAGCGCTCGCAGCCAGTCGTTCAGCACGCAGTCCACCACCAGGTGGACGCGGTCGGTGCTCCCCAGGTTCTCCACGCGGTGGGGCAGGTTGAAGTCGAGGTACCAGCACTCTCCCGTCCCGAAGGGGACGCGCTGGCCCGAGAGGTGGAACTCCACCTTCGGGTTGGTGGTGATGGGGATGTGGAGACGGACCTCTCCATCCTCGTAGCCCAGGTTGTAGTCGCGGTGCTCCTTGATCCGGGCGCCCGCGGCCAGCTTCAGCAGCCGCGCCGAGAGCAGGGGACACCCGAAGACGCTCAAGGCCTCGCGGACCGCGGGGCAGCGGTCGAGCATCGGAGTGTCGGCGAACGCGTCTCCCGCCGTGGGATCGGGGTAGAGCGCATTCGCCTTGCCGCCGACGGCGCGCAGGGCCACGCCGCTCCACTCGCCCTGGTAGTAGCCCTTGTTGAAGTGCGGCACCCAGTCCTCTGGAGCCAGCCGGTCAAGATCCTCTCGCAGGCGCGCCGTATCGAAGCGCAGCGGCAGCCGGAGCCGATCCGGGATGGAGGGGCCGGGCGCCCCCTCGTTCCGTGGAGTAAGCATTGAGCGAGGAAGCATACACTCCAGCGCCCGGGAAGGCCGGCCTTACGGCCAAGAGAGCAGTCGTGCGTTATAGAGACGCCACCGCCGCTCCGAGGCGGCCGTGGAGCAAGGAGAGGAGCGAGACCCCATGGTGGACAAGCTGACGCTGAGCGATGCCGAGTGGCGCAAGCGCCTGACGCCCGAGGAGTACGACGTGCTGCGCAAGCACGGCACCGAGCGCCCGGGCTCCGGATGCTTCCTGGGCACGAAGGACCCGGGCACCTACGTCTGCGCGGGCTGTGGCAATCCGCTGTTCAAGTCGGGGGTGAAGTTCGAGTCCGGCACGGGCTGGCCCTCCTTCACCCAGCCCATCACCCCGGACGCGGTGACGGAGTACCGGGACACCTCGTACGGGATGGTGCGGATCGAGGTGCGCTGCGGCCGCTGCGACGGCCACCTGGGGCACGTCTTCCCGGATGGCCCGCCGCCCACGGGGCTGCGCTACTGCATGAACTCGGTGGCGATGAAGCACGTGAAGGAAGGCCAGCCCATCGAGCTGGTGAAGGCCTAGGCCGTCCTCTCCCGCGCCTGACGGCCGTGGGGGCCGGAGCGTTCCTGCTCCGGCTCACCTCTTCCGGTTCGGGCACCTGCCACAGTGCTGCGAGAGGTGGAGCGAGTACACCACCCCCGCCTCCTGATTGCGGGCGAGCAGCTCCTTGGGCTTCGTCTGGAGGGAGCGCGCGAAGGCCTGGACCGCCTTCCAGGCGGACTTCGGATCCGAGGAGAAGACCGCGCCGTGGGCCGAGTCCTCCCACTGCAGCGTGCTCATCCAGTACTCCCAGCGGCCCTCGGTGGCGGACTCGGGCAGGCCCACCTCCGACACCCGGGCCTCCCTGAAGAGCGGCTTGACGGCCAGCTGGGCCTCGTAGCGCTCCACCTCGAGCGGCAGCTCGAACACGAAGAGGCGTCCGGGAGGAGAGCCGGAGGCCGTGCGCAGGCTCACCTTCATGCGAGCGGGCCGCGGGTAGGCATCCTCCAGGCGGGAGGTGGCCTTCAGGTAGTTCGTGATCACGTCCTCGTGATCGGTGAGCGCCGTGTCGACGGCGACCTTGTCGCGCAGCACGTGCTGGCGCTCCTCGGCGTCGAACTCGGAGAAGTCCGACAGGCACACGTCACAGGGGGACGAGAACCCCGTCACCAGGGCGCAGACGCTGCCCGATGGCTTCGGGAACTCCCCGGTGGGCTCGAAGTCCACCTGCTCGATCTGGGCCTCCAGGGGAGAGCCTGAGCAGCCGTAGATGCTGGTGACCGTCTCGATCTTCCACTCCTTGCCCGAGGCGTCCTTGGAATCTCCCTGGGTCGCCTCGCGGAGGCGGACGGCCGCGGCGACGGCCAGTCGGTAGCGCTCGCCCTCGAAGGCCTCGTCCATGAGCGCCGAGGCGACCGTGGGCACCTCCTTGGGCTCGGCGACGACCAGGGCCCGCTTGAGCAGGTCCAGGCGCTGATCGCCGTGCTCCTCGCGTGAGAGGGTGTTGACCTTGGCGAGGTGTTCGGTGGCGCTCGGGCGCTTCGACTGGAGCGTGGCGAGCTGCATGTACCCGCGCGCGCGCCCGCTGCGCTGCGCCGGGGAGAGCGCAGCGGTCTCTCCCGCGGCGACCTTCGCGAGGTCTCCGAGCTCCACGGCCATCCACGGCGTCGCCTTCGCCACCAGCGCCACGTGGGCCCACGTCCCCTTGATGTCGAGCACCTCCACGGCCGCGTTCGTGGGGAGCACGGTGACGATGTCATCCCGCTCGTCCGCTCCGTCGCGGACCGGGGCGCGGTAGGGGACGACATAGCCCAGGCTGCCCTTGGCGGGAGGCGACGCGCTGGCCGCCTTCTCTCCGAACCCGAGCAGCTCCTCCTTCAGCGCGCCGGGCTCCGTCTCCGCCTGGCTGATGGCCTCCACGAGCGCGCCGCTCCTCCCGGTTCCCTCGGCCATCGCCAGGGCGGCCTGGGCGAGCTGCTTCGCCCGGGCCAGGTCTCCCTTCTTGAGGAGCTCGCTGGAGCTCGCCAGGAGGTTGCGCGTCAGGGGCTTCTCCGCGCTGAGGCCGAACTCGTCCACGTAGCCGCGCAGCGCGCCACTCCGGATGACGCCGTGGTACGTTGCCGCGCCCGGTGGATCCTGGGCCAGCAGCTGCACCTCGTCGCCCAGCTTCAGGGTCTCGACGACACGCCCCGCCGGGTCGCGCGTCACGTGGACGGGCAGCTGCTCCAGGCGGACGAACCGCGTCTCACCTCGCAGCGGGTAGGGCACCAGCCCTTCGAGCTTCGTCCACCGCGTGCCGCCCTTCGTGACGATGCGGTACCAGTCCGAGCTCTCCCAGAAGCGGGCGTTGTGGACCCGGACGCGCGTGCCCATCGGCAGCTTCTCCACCACGGTCGCGTCGTCGCGGGCTTCCGCCCGGAGCTCCAGGCCGTCCAGGGTGACGGTCATGTCCTGGGCGGTGTTGCAGGCGGAGGCAAGGAGGAGCGTGAGGACGAGGATCCGGGAGCGCATGCCCCTGGAGGAAACCCCATCGGGCCCTCAGCGACAATGGTGCTCGCTCGAATCGTGCCGCGCTCAGCCCCGGTAGATGTGCGTCGCGGAGGGGGTGGTGGTGGCCGGGAGAATCTGCCGGAGGCACTGATCGATGGTGCGGCGGCCCTGCCACTGCCGGGGGTAGCCGACCGACACCTCCTCGAAGCGCACCCCGTCATCCCAGAAGGTGAGGGGGATGTGCAGGTGGCCGGTGACGACGACCTCGGCTCGGAAGCGCTGGTGCCAGTCCTCGGTCCTCCGCGTGCCGCACCAGATGGAGAAGCGGGGGATGCGCGGGAGCCGGGCGTGGTGTCGCCGCAGCGGGAAGTGGTTCACGAGGATCGTCGAGCAGTCCGCGGGGATGGCCTCCAGGCGCTTCAGCGTCTGCTCGCAGCGGGCGGCGCACCACGCGGCGCGAGAGGGGTACGGATCGGGGAAGAGCAGCGCCTCGTCCGTGCACAGCACACCGGAGTCCATGGCCCACTGCACCGCGTCCTCCTCGCGGACCTCGTCGGGCCGGAACGAGTAGTCATAGAGCAGGAAGAGCGGCGCGATGACCCGCGGCGGCCCCTCGCCCGGCCACCGGGGGTACGGGTGCTCCGGCGTGAGGACGCCGTACTTCTCGCAGAGGGAGACGAACTGGAGGTAGCGGGCCTCTCCTCGAAGGGAGGTGGGATCCTGGGTGTGGGTCCACAGCTCGTGGTTGCCTGGGACCCAGATGAGCTGACGGAAGCGCGGGGTGAGGGTGCGGAGCGTGAACTCCAGGTGCTGCAGCGTCTCGCCCACGTCTCCGGCGACGATGAGCCAGTCCTCGGGATGGGGGGAGAGCTCCTCGAGGGCTTCGCGGTTCTCACGGGCACCGACATGGAGATCACTGATGGCGTAGAGCTTCATGTCCGGCGGAGGGTCCCGTCTCGAGTCGCGAATGCGGAGTTGTATGCGCGGGGCTCAGAGTCTACACCTTGGGGAATGGATACGAATCGGACGGTCATCATCGCCGGCGGCGGCATCGGGGGGCTGACTCTCGGCGTGGCGCTGCGCCGGGCGGGGATCTCCGTCCGCATCTTCGAGCGCGCCGCCGCCCTGCGTCCCGTGGGGGCTGGCATCACCATGCAGACCAACGCGATGCTGGCGTTCCGGGCGATCGGGCTCGATGCGGCCGTCGCGGCGGCGGGCCATGCGATGCAGCGAGGCTCCATCCTCGACCAGCGGGGCCGTCCCCTGGGGACGATGATGGTGGGCGAGATGGCGCAGGAGCTGGGGGCGCCGATGATCGCCATCCATCGGGCCCGGCTTCAGGAGGTGCTCCAGGAGGCGCTGGGGTCCGAATCCCTCACGCTCGGTCTCAAGGTGGTGGGCTTCCGAGAGGAGCCCGAGGGCATCGTCGTCCGGATCTCCGATGGCTCGGAGGTTCGGGGGGCGCTGCTGGTAGGCGCGGATGGTCTGCGCTCCACGGTGCGCTCGCAGCTGCTGAACGATGGGGAGCCCCGGTTCGCGGGCTATACGAGCTGGCGCGGCGTGTGCGAGGTTCCGGGGCTGGCGGAGCCGTCCATCACCTCCGAGAGCTGGGGACACGGCCTGCGCTTCGGAGTCGTCCCCCTGGGGGAGGGGCGCACCTACTGGTTCGCCACGGCCAACGTTCCGGCCGGGGGCATCGATGCGCCGGATGCGCATGGGGAGCTGCTGTCCCGCTTCTCCGGCTGGCATGAGCCGATTCGCGCACTCATCGAGAACACGCCGGCGGCGGCGATCGTGCGTACGGACATCCACGATCGAGCGCCGGTCCAGCACTGGGCGCGCGGGCGCGTGGTGCTGATCGGAGACGCGGCGCATCCGATGACGCCGAACATGGGGCAGGGGGGAGGGCAGGCCGTGGAGGACGCGGTGGTGCTCGCCCGGTGCCTGGCGACGGAGAAGGATCTGCCCGCGGCGCTGTCCCGCTATGAGGCGCTTCGGATCCCGCGAGCGAATGACTTCGTGAGCCGGTCTCGCAAGCTCGGCGCGATCGGGCAGTGGGAGAACGCGGTGGCCTGCTGGATCCGGGATCGGCTCTTCCGGCTCGTTCCCGAGAGCAGCATGCGCACGAACCTCCGCCGTGCCCTCACGTTCACTCCGATCTGAACTAAAGTGGGGGAGTGATCACCCATCGCCTCGTGCTGTGCCTCGCTCTGCTGATGGCGAGCGTTGGATTCGCCCAGTCTCCTGTAGACGCTCCGGTACAGGGACAGGAACAGGAGCAGGAGCCCGTGGCCTCCGAGCCAGTCCCCGCCGAGCCGACAGTGCCTGCCGGCGAGCTGATTCCCTACCACTACAAGCCCGAGCACGAGGCACCTCCCGATCTCGTCCTTCCGCGCGTCCTGGCCGAGGCCTTCGGAGGAGTCCTGGGAGGCGTGGGCATGGGCATCGTGGGCCTGCTGGCGGGAGCCTCCGCGCTCGAGTCCGTGGACTGCTCCGACGGAGAGACGGTGTGCGCGGCCACCGTTCTCGTGGTGACCGTTCCCGCGATCCTGGTGGGAATTCCCCTGGGCGTGCAGATGGCCGGCGAGAACTTCGGAGGCCAGGGCCGGTTCCTTCCCGCGCTGGCGGGCACGGTGCTCGGGGCGGGGCTCGGGCTCATGTATGGCCTGACCTCCGATGGCTCGGGGGATCTGGCGCTGGGCCTCATCGTGGGCCCGGTGCTCGGCTCCATCCTCTTCTACGAGATCTCCCACGCGGTCGTTCGTAACGGTGGATTCCCCGTGGGGGGCGTGTCCTCCGCCAAGAAGGGCCCTCGGGTGGTGCCCGTGGTCGGCGCTACCCCGCGCGGCGGCCTGCTCGGGGGACTGTCGGGGACGTTCTAGGCCTCACCGCGCTCACCCGCTGCGTGAGCCCATTCCCGGCGTACCGCTGCGCAGCCGCGTGTACAGCGTGTCCGTGAGCAGGTACCAGAACTGCACGTAGCCCACGCTCAGGATGTCGCCGTCCCGCAGCGCCACCTCGCGATTTCCTGTCGTGGTCCCGTTCAGGAACGTGCCGTTGCGCGAGCCCAGATCCTTCACCGTGCACCGGCGCTCGGCCTCGTTCCAGCGCAGCACCGCGTGCTGCTTGGACACCGACCCGTCATCCAGCACCACGTCACAGTCCGGCAGCCGCCCGATCGTCAGCGAGTCCGTCTCCCCCAGCGGCGGCAGCGTCGCCACCAGCAGGTTCTCGAACTCGAAGAGCAGCGACAGCATCCCCAGCTCGATCGTCCCCGGGTCCGCCAGCCGCGTGGGCTCCAGCACCGCCGTCGAGGCCTCGCTCGGCGGACGCTGGATCAGCGCGAATGGCCCCAGCTGACGACGGAAGCTCCCCGCCGGGAGTGAGGCGCCGAGGGCTCGCAGTTCCTTGACCGAAATCACGTGGGCCTCAGTGGGTGGTGGCGACGCGCAGCATCGCCAGCAGGCTCGGTGTCTCCAGGAAGCAGAACTCCGCGTCCCCGAAGGTCAGCATGTCCCCGTCCTTCAACGGAGTGTTCACGTCCCGGATGAAGTCGGTGTTGAGCAGCGTCCCGTTGCGAGAGCCCAGGTCCGTCACCGTGCACTGCCGCGCCACGCGGCTCCACCGCAGCACGGCATGGCGCTTGGAAACGGACGGATCCTCGATCACCAGATCGTTGTCCGGCAGCCGGCCGACCTGCATCTCTTCGCTCCCATGAATGGGGGGAAGGGTGGCGACCTCCAGATCATCGAACTGCTGGAGCAGCTCCGCCATCACGATCTTCGATTGGGCCGGCGTGCGCGACAGCCGCGTGCGCTGATTGCCCATGCTCAGCGCCTTTCTTGCCACCTTCGGATCTGGAGGACGCCGGACCAGCACGAACGGACCGACCTGTTTCTGGAAGTCTTCTTGGGAGAGGTCCCCCGCCAGGGCTTGGACCTCACGGACCAGGAGCATTCCGTTAGCCTAACGGGTTCTCGGGCCGCCACACAGCGCCCTCTTTGTCAGCCCTTTCGTCTGCTTTCGTTTGCCCGCTTGCCGATCGTCTCCTACATTCAGAGTTTCCCTGTAGGGTGCCTCGAACCCCCTCATCCGAGGGGACAGGCAGGCAGACACACACTCACTGGGTCGTGGAAGGAGCCGTAGAGATGAGCGGGAACATCCCGATGACCCCTTATGGTCTTCGCAAGCTCAAGGAGGAGCTCAAGCAGCTCCAGACCGTGGAGCGCTCGAAGATCTCCAAGGAGATCGAGGTCGCGCGCGCCCATGGCGACCTGCGGGAGAACGCCGAGTACCACGCGGCCAAGGAGAAGCAGTCCCACATCGAGGGCCGCATCCTGGACCTCAATGACTGGATTGCTCGCGCCGAGGTCATCGACACCAGCAAGCTCAAGGGCGACGCCGTCGTCTTTGGCGCCACCGTCGTGCTGCTCGACGCGGAGACCGACAAGACGGTCACCTACCGGATCGTCGGCGAGCTGGAGGCCGACATCAAGAAGCGCTGGCTGGCCGTCACCTCGCCCGTGGCCCGGGCCCTCATTGGCAAGAAGGTGGGCGACACCGCCATCGTCCGCAGCCCGGGCGGCGAGCGGGAGTATGAGATCGAGGAGGTCCGCTTCGAGGACCCGCCGGACGAGGACGCTCCGTCCACTCCTTGACGTCTCTCCGCGCAGGTTGCTGCCGGGGGAGTGGGCCTCTGCTCGCTCCCCCGCTTTCATTTGGTGCGGGACGTCACCCCGGCTCTTTACGATGAGCGCTCGGACCCGCCTGTGAACCACCCCCTCGCCAGCCTCGTTGGACCGCTGCGCTATGCGTGTCAGCGGGACTTCGCCCAGCTCTCCACCGTGAGGGATCTGCGCGGCGTCATCGAGCGTGCCCTGGCCGGGGCCTCGGGCATGGAGCCTCGCGCGCTGTCGCTGCTGCGGGCCGCGCTGCCCCATGTGGACCACCCCGCCATCGAGCGGCGCAAGGCCGCGCTCCGGCGCGTCGTCGCCGCGCTGAAGATGAGCGGCGTGGCGCTCCCCTCGGAGCTGGAGCAGGTGATTCGGGGCGGCCCGACCAGCTTCGAACCCGAGGTGGCGGCGGAGCCGGAGGCGAGGATGGAGGCCGGCGGGGCTCCGCGCGTGGTGGGGGCTCCAGCCCCGAGCGCCGGTGTGCCGCCCTGGAAGTCGGCCGAGCCCGTGGCGAAGCCCGCTGCGTCGCTGGTGCTGGCGCCTCCGCCAGCGGCCCGGCCCGCTCCCGCGCGCACGCCTCCTCCCGTGGTGGAGAAGGCGGAGAAGAAGGAGGCCCCCAAGAAGCGCAAGCGCGCCACCGGGGCAGAGGAGTCTCGCGCCGAGGCGAAGCTCCTCTCCATCGCGCCGCGCTCGGGGCCGCTGTCCGTTCCGCTCAAGACGCTGGGCAAGCGGCTCGGCCCGCGCCTGCTGAACGCCCTCGACAAGAAGGGCCTGCGGCGGGTGGGCGACATCCTCTTCCTCCTGCCTCGCTGCTACGAGGACCGGCGCCAGCTGAAGACCATCGCCGAGCTGGATCCGGGCATGCGCGGCGTCACCGTGGGCATCGTCAAGCAGGCGGACTACGTCTCCGGCCGCAACGGCAAGCGCTACTTCCGGGCGGTCATCGCGGACCGCTCCGGCAGCATCGCCTGCACCTACTTCCACGCGGGGCCCTGGCTCAAGGCCCGCTTCACCGTGGGCAAGCGCATCGTCCTCTCCGGCGAGGTCCGCGCCACCACGACGGGCCGGGAGATGGCCCACCCGGAGCTCGAGCCCGCCGAGGACCTCGAGTCCTCCTCCGTCCACTTCAGCCGCATCGTCCCCATCTACCCGGGCTTCGAGCGCGGGGATCAGCGCTCCTTCCGCGAGCTGGCCGCCCGCGTCGCCGAGTCCTACGCCCAGCACCTCGAGGAGCCCCTGCCCGAGTCCCTGCGCAAGCGCCTCAAGCTGGTGGCGCTCCCGGAGGCCCTGCGCAGCATCCACTTCCCGCCGGACGACTCGGACCTGGCGCAGCTCGACGCCCACCTCAGTCCCGCCCACCGGCGGCTGGCGTTCGATGAGCTGTTCTTCCTCCAGCTCGGCGTGGGCCTCAAGCGCCAGGGCGTGAAGACGGAGCAGGGCATCGCCTTCAATGTCTCCCCGGAGCGCATGGAGCGGGCCCGGGGGGCGCTCCCGTTCCAGCTCACCGGGGCCCAGCGCCGCGTCATCGAGGAGATCTCCGCCGACATGGCCCGCGCCGAGCCCATGAACCGGCTCGTCCAGGGCGACGTGGGCTCCGGCAAGACGGCCGTGGCGCTCGTGTCCGCGATGCTCGCGCTGGAGGACGGCTACCAGGTGGCCGTCATGGCCCCCACCGAGATCCTCGCCGAGCAGCACGATCGCAACTTCCGCCGGCTGCTGGAGCCGCTCGGCTTCCGCGTGGGGCTCATCAGCGCCGCCGGCACGCCCAAGCAGAAGCGCGAGGTGCGCGAGGCCGTCGCCCGAGGGGAGATCCGCCTCGCTGTGGGCACCCATGCCCTCATCCAGGGCGATGTCTCCTTCGAGCGCCTGGGGCTCGCCGTCATCGACGAGCAGCACCGCTTCGGCGTGCTCCAGCGCCACATGCTCATGAGCAAGGGCCCCAAGCCCGACGTGCTCGTGATGACCGCCACGCCCATTCCCCGCACCCTGGCGATGACCATCTATGGAGATCTGGACGTCTCCATCATCGACGAGCTGCCCCCGGGCCGCACGCCCGTGAGCACCCGCGTCTTCAGCGAGCAGCACCGCGCCCGCGTCTACGAGGGCGTGGCCGCCGAGATCGCCAAGGGCCACCAGGCCTACGTCGTCTATCCGCTCGTGGAGGAGTCCGAGAAGCTGGACCTGGAGGACGCCACGCGCGGCGCGGAGAAGCTCCAGCAGGTGTTCCCCCAGGCTCGCGTGGGCCTGCTCCACGGGCGCATGAAGCCCGAGGAGAAGGACGCCGTGATGGAGGCGTTCCGCGAGAAGCAGATCCACATCCTCGTGTGCACCACCGTGGTGGAGGTGGGCGTGGACGTGCCCAACGCCTCCGTCATGGTCATCGAGGCGGCCGAGCGCTTCGGCCTCTCCCAGCTGCACCAGCTCCGCGGGCGGGTGGGGCGTGGCGCCGCCATCAGCCACTGCTACCTGGTGGCCAGTCCCGCCCGCTCCTGGGAGTCCACCGAGCGGCTCGCCGTGATGGAGCACAGCAACGACGGCTTCGTCATCGCCGAGAAGGATCTGGAGATCCGCGGGCCCGGCGAGTTCCTCGGGACGCGGCAGAGCGGCCTGCCCGAGCTGGCCGTGGCCAACCTGGCGCGGGATGGAGATCTCCTCTCCATCGCCCAGATCGAGGCCCGGCGCATCCTCGCCCAGGATCCCCTCCTGCGAGAGCCCGAGCACCAGGGCCTGGTGAAGGCGCTGGAGGAGCGCTGGGAAGGCCGCCTGGCGCTGGCTCGGGTGGGATAGGGCGGCGGGTGCCCGCCTTGCCGTCCTCGGGCGATGTGTAACGTTGATCTGAAGGAGGGTGGGCCATGGGAGATCGCGAGCTGGCGGACTTTCTCGAGCGGCAGGGCATCCGGGAGCGGCGGGTGCTCGACGCGATCGCACGCCTGAACCGCGCGGACTTCATTCCCGAGCATGCGCGCCATGCCGCCACCCAGGACTCGCCGCTGCCCATTGGCCATGGGCAGACCATCAGCCAGCCCTTCGTCGTCGCGCTCATGTCCCAGGCCCTGGAGCTCCAAGGGCACGAGCGGGTGCTGGAGATCGGCACCGGCTCCGGCTACCAGACGGCCGTCCTGGCCCAGCTATGTGGGGAGGTGTACTCCGTGGAGATCGTCCCCTCGCTCGCGGAGTCGGCGAGGGTGCTCCTGGGGCGCCTGGGTTTTCCGAACGTCCACCTGCGAGTGGGGGACGGCTCGCTCGGCTGGCCGGAGGAGGCTCCGTTCGACGCCATCATCGGCACGGCGGCCCCAGAGTCCGTGCCTCCCAAGCTGCTGGGGCAGCTCAAGCCGGGCGGGCGGATGCTCATGCCGGTGGGCCCCCAGGGGGGAAACCAGGAGCTGCTGCGCATCACTCGCTCCCCGCTCGGAGGGCTGCCGAGGGTCGAGCACCTGCTCCCCGTGCGGTTCGTCCCCATGACGGGCGAGGCCCAGCACCTGGGCTGAGGTGACAGTGCGTTGCCCGGGGCCCCCCGGACCGATAACGTGCACCCCATGATCATCTGCCCGGTGTGTGAACACCAGCAGGCACAAGGGGACGAGTGCGACAACTGCGGCAAGAAGCTCCAGGTGCCGAAGGTTGCTGCCGCTGTCGCCGTGCCGACCCTGCCTGAGCTGGAGCAGACCCACCACGCTGGCGGTCGCGTGGCGGTGGACGCTCCGACATTGCCCGAGCTGGCCCACACCCGACAGGAGGCTGGCCCGGACCTGCCGCCCCAGGTCGTGCCGGACATGGAGACCACGCGGACCGCGCCCATCGACAAGGTTGCCGTCGAGGCCGTGCCAGAGCTGGACACCGGCCGCGCGGCCGATGACGGCGTGCGCACCGCGGCGCCCTCGGGCGCGGCGGTGTGCCGCTACTGCCGCAACGTCCAGGCCGAGGGCATGGTGTGCGATCGCTGCGGCATGCGCCTGCCTCGGGTGAAGCCGGCGGCGGGGGCGGCCCCGGCGGGAGCCAAGGGGGCCGCGAACGCGGAGGATGTGACGTGGCTGCCGTGCCAGAAGTGCCGTACGCCCACCCGGCCGAACAAGATCTGCACGGTCTGCGGCACTCGCGTCGTGGCGGTCCAGGCATGAGCGCGCCCGCCTCTGGTTTCCGCGCGGAGTTCGCCTGCAGCGAGGGGTGCGGTTTCCGCTCGTCGCTGTGGGAGGTCATCTACCGCTGTCCGAAGTGCGACGCGCTGCTGGAGGTGTCGCACGACATGGAGGCGCTGCGCTCGGTGCCCGCCGCCGAGTGGAAGCGCCGCTTCGAGTCCCGCTTCGGCTCCTCGCGCCTGCCCCACGCCTCGGGCGTCTGGGGCAAGCACGAGTGGGTGTGCCCGGAGCTGCCCGCCGGGGACATCGTCTCGCTGGGCGAGGGCCGGGTGCCCCTCATGCCGCTGCCGCGCATGGCGGCAGAGCTGGGGCTGGCCAGCCTGGAGCTCAAGGAGTGTGGCGTCTCGCCGACGGGGAGCTTCAAGGACTGGGGCATGACGGTGCTCGTGTCCGCGGTGAAGCACCTGCGCGCGCGGGGCGTGCCCATCCGCGCCGTGGCGTGCGCCTCCACCGGCGACACCTCCGCGGCGCTGTCGGCCTACGCGGCCGCGGCGGGGATTCCCTCCGTGGTGTTCCTGCCCAAGGACAAGGTGTCGCTGGCGCAGCTCGTCCAGCCCATCGCCAACGGGGCGCGCGTGCTGTCGCTGGACACGGACTTCGACGGCTGCATGCGGCTGGTGCAGCAGGTGACGGAGGACCGCGGGCTGTACCTGGCCAACTCGATGAACTCGCTGCGCATCGAGGGCCAGAAGGTGGTGGCCATCGAGCTGTGCCAGGACCTGGGCTGGGAGCCGCCCGACTGGGTGGTCATCCCCGGCGGCAACCTGGGCAACGCCAGCGCCCTGGGCAAGGGCTTCCAGATGATGCACGCCATGGGGCTCATCTCCCGGCTGCCGCGCATCGCGGTGGCGCAGGCCCAGCGCGCCAACCCGCTGTTCCGCGCCTTCCGTGGGGGCTTCAAGGAGCTGCTGCCCATGAAGGCCGAGCGCACGCTGGCCTCGGCGATCCAGATCGGCAATCCGGTGTCCTTCCGGCGCGCGGTGCGCACGCTCCAGGCGTTCGACGGCGTGGTGGAGGAGGCCACCGAGTCCGAGCTGGCCAACGCCGCGGCCCGGGCCGACCGGGAGGGCACCTTCACCTGCCCGCACACCGGCGTGGCGCTGGCGGCCGTGGAGAAGCTGACGGCCCGGAAGGTGATCGCGCCGGGCTCGCGGGTGGCGGTGGTGTCCACCGCGCACGGGCTCAAGTTCGCGGACTTCAAGGTGGGGTACCACCGGAGCGCCCTGGCGGACGTGGAGAGCCGTCGGGCCAATCCGCCCCTGGAGCTGCCGGCGGAGCTGGGGGCCGTCCGAGAGGCCCTGGCCAGCCTGGGGTGAGAAGAGGGCAGAGAAGCGCTGCCGGCTCGACGGCGGGCCGGCGCTGCGCTATGTCCCCGGCCCCGTGAACGCCGAAACCCAAGAGGACCTGCGCTCGCAGCTCGAGCGCCTTCAGGAGAGCGTGGCCACGCGCCAGAGCATCCTGCACTTCGCCCACAGCAGCGTCTCGTTCCTGGCCGCCCTGATCTTCTCGGGCGCGGCGGCCAAGCTGTTCTGGGACTCCGCGAAGGTGCCGTACGTGGCCTTTGGCGCCGTCGCGCTGGTGGTGCTGCTGCTGGGCTACTGCCTGGCGCACTACCTCAAGGGCCGCCGCGCGCTCGCCGAGGAGCTGAAGCGCTACGGCGACATGCTGGAGCTGCGGCGCCGGCTGCACCTGGACAACCCCTCGGCGCTGCTGCCCCGGTGAGCACGCTCCGTCGAAAGCCGGGGCGCGGTCGCTTCATCGTCCTCGAAGGCCTGGACGGGGCGGGGACCACCACGCAGGCCGAGCGGCTCGCCGCCGCCCTGCGGGCCGAGGGCCACGCCGTGCTCACCACGCGCGAGCCCTCGGATGGGCCCATCGGGACGCTGATCCGCCAGGCACTCACGGGGCGGCTGGTGCTGCCCGGGGGCGCGGGCCCGCTGGCGCAGGAGACGCTGGCGCTGCTGTATGCCGCGGACCGGACGGACCACCTGAAGGCCCGGGTGCTCCCGGCGCTGGAGGCGGGGCAGATCGTCCTCAGCGACCGGTACGTGCTGTCCTCGCTGGCCTACCAGGGCGCCAGCCTCTCCATGGCCTGGGTGGAGGCGGCGAACGGGTACGCGGTGCCGCCGGACCTCACGCTGTTCGTCCACGTGTCGCCCTCGGTGGCGGCGCAGCGGCGCGCGGCGCGGGGTGGGGCGAAGGAGCTCTTCGAGGAGGATGCGCTCCAGCGGCGGATTGCCCGGCAGTACGAGGAGGCCATCCGCCGGCGCGAGGCGCAGGAGCGGATCGTCCGCATCGACGGCGAGCAGTCCGTCGAGGCCGTGACGGACGCGGCGCTCAAGGAGATCCACGCGATCCTGGGGCGCAAGCGGGCGCGCTGAGCGGCTGTGCGCCTTCCCTGGAAGTGTAGGCTAGAGTCCAGGCCCGTATGGAGCGCACCGGAGCAGCGGCGGTCATCATCGGCAACGAAGTCCTCACGGCGAAGGTGGTGGATGCCAACGGCCCCTACCTCATCCGCCGCCTGCGCGAGATCGGCATCCCGCTGCGCTCGGTGGAGATCGTCACGGATGACGTGGATGCCATCGTCGACGCGGTAGCGCGGGCGCGCTCCAAGGCCGCCTACGTCTTCACCAGCGGCGGCATCGGCCCCACCCACGATGACGTCACCGTGCGCGCGGTGGCGCTCGCCATGGGCCGCCAGGTGGTGCGCCTGCCCGAGATGGTGGCGCTCATCCGCCAGCGCTCCGATCACCTCTCGGAGGAGGCGCTGCGCCTGGCGGACGCACCGGAGGGCGCGGTGCTGCTCCAGCAGGAGGGGAGCTGGTTCCCGGTGCTGACGGTGGACAACACCTTCCTGCTGCCCGGAGTGCCGCAGCTCTTCAGGCTCCAGCTGGAGACGGTGCTCAAGCGCCTGCGTGGAGCGCCGGTGCACCTGCGCTGCCTGTACCTGCGGCTGGGCGAGAGCACCATCGCCGCGGTGCTGGACCGGGTGGCCCTGGACATGCCGCACGTGGCCATCGGCTCCTACCCGGTGTTCGACGCGGAGCTGGACTACCGCGTCAAGGTGACGGTCGAGTCCGCCGAATTGGCGCCCGTGGAGGACGCCCTGGCGCGCATCCGCGGCGGGCTGCCCGCGGATGCCATCGTGCGCCAGGAGTAGCCGACTACAGCGCCAGGCCCAGGCGCTGCCGCAGCCGGAAGAAGTCATCCGACAGCGAGAAGGACAGCAGATCCCTCAGGTCGTCGCGCGCCTTGAGCGCCTGCATCACCGGATCCGCCGTGTCCACCTTCGAGTTGGACATGGATGGATCCTCGCGCAGCACCAGCCCCAGGCCCACGGCGATGTCGCCGCACATGAGCATGCCGGCCCGGTCCGCGGACAGCGAGAGCCCGTCGCTCAGCTTCTTCAGATCCGTCTTCGGATCGGTCGTGAGCGCCATGGCGGGCACCTCCAGCGCCTTGAGCGCCTTGCGCGAGTACAGCTTGCGCAGCTGCTTCACCATGTCCTCGTTCTTCCGGCCCAGCCCGGCGAACTGCGACGCGTGGATGCGGACGGAGTTGCCGAACAGGTCCGCCGTCTCGCCCTGGGAGAGCTTCGAGAGCACGGCCGTCTTGTTGAGCAGCCCCAGCACCGCGCGGCCGATGAGGAACTTCTGCTCGCGGGCGTTGAACTTGCGCACCACGTCCTGGCCCACGCACACCGACAGCGGCTCGGTCGTCTCCAGCGTCATCAGCCCGCGGCGGGACATGTAGACCTCGAACTCCTCCACGCCGAACACCTGGGCGACGGAGCGGATGGCCTTGAACACCGCCGAGTCCGGCTTGAGCTTGTCCGCCTTCTTGTCCACCCCGAGCATCTCGAACTGGGGCGGGTGCAGCTTGCCCAGCTGATCGCCGATGGCGCGCAGCACCTCGAGCAGCGGCCCGCGCGTGGCCGGGTGCAGCAGCATGCCGTCCAGGTCCGCCGCCGCCAGCTTGTCCTGGGCGTCCGTGGCCAGCCGCGCCTTGGCCTCGTTGTAGAAGACGACCTCCACCTCGTTGGCCGAGCGCAGGAACTGCAGCACCGATGCCGCGGCGAAGGCCTTGTCGTGCTGCTTGAGGCCCTCCCACAGCTTGAAGAGGGCGTGGAGGCTGTCCACCCGGGTGGGATCCAGCTTGAGCAGCTGGCGGTGCTCCTCGATGGCCATCGCCGTGGACGCGGAGTCGCGCGTGTACAGCTCCGCGAGCGCCGCGCGGGCCGGGATGTTCGTCGGCTCGTGCTCCAGCACCTGACGGAAGACGGCGGTGGCGCGCACCGGCTGATCCAGCTGACGGGCATACAGCTCCGCCAGCCGCATGCGCACGGACTGGGCCCGCTTCGGGTCCACCGAGGCCAGGGTGCCCACCTGCGCCTCCAGCATCTGCGCCAGCTCCGGCAGGTTGTGGGCGCGCTCGTACAGGGTGACGAGCCGGTCCACCAGCTCCGAGTCCCCGGGGATCAGCTCCAGCGCCTTGCGGTACAGCGCGGAGGCGCCCGCCGTGTCGCCCAGGCCCTCGTCATGGATGCGTGCCAGCTCCACGGTGTGGCGCGCCCGGTCCGCCGTCGTGAGGTCCAGCTCCAGCAGGCGCTTGAGGCAGTCCACCGCGCCGGACCAGTTGCGGCCCTGCGCGTGCAGGGTGGCGAGCCGATCCAGGGCCTCCTCGTTCCTCGGCATCGCGGCGAGCGCCGTCTGCAGGTGCGCGGAGGCGCGGCTCGGCTCGTTGAGGTGCGTCTGGTACAGGCCACCCAGGGTGAGGTGGTGCTGCGCGAGCAGGCGCGGATCGCCGCCCTGCTGCACGCGCTGGGCGAGCACCGCGGCGGCCTCGGCGTACTGCTGGCCCTCCAGCAGCAGCCGGCCCTTCAGCTCCAGGGCATCCGGGAAGTGGGGGATGGCGGCCAGCGCGCGCTCCACCAGCGACATGGCCTTGGCGCGATCGTTCAGCGCGGTGAGGCACAGCTTCGCGCCGCTGATGAAGGAGGCGGCGGCCGCGTTGAGATCCCGCTGGGCCAGCTTGGCCTCGCCTCGCCGCTCGTGCAGCGCGGCGAGATCCGAGGTGCCGCCGCGCTGGGCCAGCAGATCCTCCAGGCCCGAGGTGGCCACCGGGTTGAGGGGCTCCTTCTCCAGCGCCAGCCGGTAGAGGGCGGCGGCGCCGTCCAGATCGTTCAGGCGCGCGGAGGCGAGCTTCGCGGCGGCGATGAAGGCCTCCACGGCGCTGCGCGGATCGCGGCTGGCGCGGGCCTCGGCCTCCAGCGTGGCGCGGGCGCCCGCGGCGTTGCCCTGCTTGAGCTGCACGCGCCGCGAGCCCATGAGGGCGGGCAGGCACTGTGGCTGGCCCTCCAGGGCGGCCCGGTACAGCTGGCCTGCGCGCTCCAGGTCTCCCAGCTTGTGCTCGGCCAGATCGGCGCTGCGCAGCAGCAGCTCCACGCGCTCGATGGGCTCGGTCACCACCTCCAGGCGGCGGGTGTAGAGCCACGACAGGCCGGCGAAGTCCCCGGCCTGGCGCAGCGCGCGCTCCAGCGCGAAGGCCACGCGCACGTCCGAGGGGTCCTCCTGGAAGGCGAGCCGGTACTCATCCAGCGCGGCCTCGGCGGAGCCCTTGTCCTGATCGGCGGCGGCGGACAGGCGCAGCGCGGTGCGCAGGCGCGTCTCCGGCACGCGCTCGGAGAGGCGGAAGCGCAGCTCGGCGCGGCGCGGCTTGTCGCCGGCGCGGATGCGCTCGAGCATCTTCAGCGCGGTGAACTGGCCGGCATCCAGCTGGAGCACGGCCTCGCAGCACTGGGCGGCGCGGGCCGGCTCCTGGAAGCGATCCAGGTACAGGCGCGCCAGCTTGAGGTAGGCGGCCACCTTGGCGCCCGGCGTCTGGCCCACCTGCGTCTCGCGATCCAGGATGGCCACCAGCTCCTTGGTCTTGTCCTGGGTGGTGTAGAGCCGCTCCAGGGCGCGCAGCGAGGCGGCGTGGCCCGGCGTCACCTTGAGCACCTCCTGGTAGCCCTCGATGGCCAGCTCGGAGCGCTGCAGCTGGTCCTCCCAGATGGCGGCGGACTGGTAGAGGGCGTTGGCGCGCTCCACCGGATCGATGCGGTTGGCGGCCTCGGCGCGCAGCACCTCGATGAGCTTCTCCCAGTGGCCGTTGGCCCGGTAGATGCGGGCCAGCGCGCGCAGGGCGGGGAAGTAGCTGGGCGCCAGCGTCAGCGCCTCCTCGTAGGCGGCGATGGCCTCGTTCTGGCCCTTGAGGCGGTGCTCGTACAGCTCGCCGATCTTGAACTGCAGCGTGGCGGCCTGCTCGGTGGACGGAGAGATCTCCGCCTCCGCCCGGTACATCTTGATGAGCTCGGCCCAGCGGCCCTCCTGCGAGTACAGGCGGCCCAGCGCCTTGAGCGCGGGCAGGTACGAGGGGGACAGGGCCAGCACGCGCTCGTACACGGAGATGGCGCCCGGGCGATCCTTGAGGTTCTCGTCGAGGATCTCCGCGTTGCGGTGGTAGAGCGACAGCACCTGCTTGGTGTCACCCGCGAACGAGGCCTCCAGCTCCTGGGACTCGATGAGCTCGCGGTAGCGCCCGGCGCGCTCGTACAGCCGCGACAGGTTGCGGATGGTGGGCAGGTGGTCCGAGGCCAGATCGAGGATGCGCTTCATGCACTCGATGGCGTGCTCGAGATCGCCCAGGCGGTCCTCGTAGATGACCGCCATCTTGTTGAGCGTGGAGATGAGCTGATCGCGGTCGGCGGTCTGCAGCAGATCCTGCTCGTACATGCCCACCAGCTCGGCGAAGCGGCCCTGGCGCTCGTAGAGGCGGGAGAGGGCCTTCTGGGCGGGCAGGTAGCCCGGCTGGAGCTGGAGGCAGGCGTTGTAGCGGGAGATGGCGTCCTCCTGCCGGGCCAGCCGCTCCTCGAGCACCTCGGCCGCCTTGTACATGCGGGCGGCCTTCTGCCGGGCGTCCTCGGCGGCGGCGATCTCCGCGTCGAACACGGAGACCAGCCCCTCCCAGTTCTGCAGGCGGTGGTAGAGCTTGCCCAGGCCGGCCAGCGCGGGGCCGTGGCCGGGGATGCGCGAGAGGATGGCCTGGTAGCGGGAGACGGCGTCCTGCTCGCGCTTGAGGTCCTCCTCGTAGAGCGCGGCCAGGCGCAGGTTGATGGCCACCAGCTCGCTCTCGTCGGTGATGGAGCCCACCCACGCCAGGAGCACGTCCGACAGCTCCTCGTAGCGGCCCTGCGTCTCGTAGATGCCGGCCAGCTCGGACAGGACGAGCGGCTCGTTGGGGGTGACGCGGCGCGCGGCCAGCAGCGCGGCCAGGGCGTCATCCTTGCGGCCCATGCGCTCGTAGACCTTGGCGATCTGGAGGTACGCGGGCGTGGCCTGGGTGCCCAGCACGTGGGCCTCGGCGGCCAGGGCGGCCAGCAGCTCGTCGGCGCGGTTCTCGCGCTCGGCCAGGCGCTTCATGGCCGACAGCAGCAGCAGGTCCGAGCGGTCCAGCGCGAAGGCCTGGCGGAAGAAGGCGGCGGCGGCCTCGTGCTGCTTGAGGCGCTCCTCGAGCACCAGGCCCGCGGAGGTGAGGTAGTGGGCGCGCAGGGAGGGGTTCTCCAGCGTGCTGGCCAGCAGCCGATAGACTTCGATGAGGGACTCGTAGTCGTTGCGGGCCGCGTAGTGCGCCTCGAGCTGGGTGAGCAGCGCCACCTCGGTGGGCTTCAGCTCCAGGCACAGCTTCCAGGTGGCCTTGGCGTCCGCCTCGCGAGACAGGCGCTCCTCGAGGATGGTGGCCTTCTCGAAGAGGAGCGTGGCCTTCTGGCGGGTGTCCTCGGTGCCCCCCAGCTCCGCGTCCAGCAGCTGGATGACCATCTGCCAGTTGCCCACGTCCGCGAAGAGGCGGCGGGCGGCGCGGATGTTCACCAGGAACTTCGGCGCCAGCTTGTAGGCGTTCTGGAAGGCGACGGCCGCGTTGCGCGGGTTCTTGAGCGTCTCCTCCCAGACGAGGCCCAGCTCGTGGAAGAGGAGGGCGGCGGCCTGGGGATCGGTGGAGCTCACGGCGCGAGCTTCACGCTCGAGGGCGGCGATGCGCTCGCGGGCCTCATCCTCGGGAGTGCTGGCTGCGGGCAGGGCGCTCATGTTCTGGGCGAGGACCTCCGTCGCCGGCTTCGCGGGAACGGCTCCCGGCGCGGGGATGGAGAGAGAGGACGTGGTCCTCTTGAGATCGTTCTGCTCGCTCATGGGGAAGCAGGCTCCGGCAGAGGGGAAGTCGCGGGTGCGGCTCTGGCCGTCGGGTCGTAACACGTGCCTGCCCGGCCTCTCAAGTCCCCGACTTCCTTGGTAAAAACGGGGGTTGCTTCCTGAGGAGGCAGGGGGGCTCCGGGCTTGGGGTGGGCGCCGCGGCGCGCTACGGTCCCCGAGTGCCCGCTCCGCTCTCACGACGAGACGTTTTCCGCGTTGGCCTGATTGGCTACGGCCTGTCTGGAGCCAGCTTCCATGCCCCACTGCTGGCCATGGAACCGGCCCTCTGCCTGAGTGGTATTGCCACCCGTAGCGCCGAGGCGGTGGCCCGGGACTGGCCGGGGGCGCGCGTCCTGTCCGTGGATGCGCTGCTGGCGGACCCGACGCTCGACCTGGTCATCGTCGCCTCGCCCAACGACAGCCACGCGGCGCTGGCGGAGCGGGCGCTGCTGGGGGGCAAGCACGTCGTCGTGGAGAAGCCCTTCACGCTGGACTCGGCGGAGGCGGTGAGGCTGGGGGCGCTGGCCCGGGAGCGAGGCCGCTGTCTGGCCGTCTTCCACAACCGGCGCTGGGACGGGGACTTCCTGACGGTGCGCCAGCTGATCGAGCAGGGCCGCCTGGGGCGCCTCTACAGCTTCGAGAGCCACTTCGATCGCTTCCGGCCGCAGGTGAAGAAGCGCTGGAAGGAGGAGGACGTGCCGGGCGGAGGGACGCTGTGGGATCTGGGCGCCCACCTGGTGGATCAGGCGCTGCAGCTCTTCGGAATGCCCGAGTCCATCAGCGCCGATCTCGGCCGGCAGCGGCCCGAGGCGCGGGCGGTGGACTGGTTCCACCTGCTGCTGCGCTACGGCGAGCTGCGCGTCATCCTGCGCTCGGGCTCGGTGGTGCATGAGCCGTGGCCGCGCTTCGTGCTGCAGGGCGAGGCGGACGCCTATCTCAAGCACGGGCTGGATCCGCAGGAGGAGCAGCTCAAGGCCGGCCTGAGACCGGGCATGGCGGGGTGGGGCGCCGAGCCGGCGGAGCGGCACGGACGGCTGAGCCGCGGCGTGAGCGTGCCGACGGTGCCGGGCCGCTACGAGGAGTTCTACCGCCAGCTCGTCGCCGCCATGTCGGGAGAGGGGCCGGTACCGGTGACGGCCGAGAGCGCGGGTCAGGTGATCCGAGTGCTGGAGGCGGCGCGGCGCAGCGCCTCCGAGGGGCGGAGCATTTCATTCGCTTGAGGTGACAGCCGCGCGGAGCGGCGGTGTTCCAGGGTGTGCTCGAACACAGGAGCTGCCCATGCACCGCGGACATACCCTCTCACGCAGGCGGACGGTCTACTGCTGCACATTGCTGCTCGGCGTCGGCCTGCTGGTCTCGGGTTGCGATGGCGACAAGCCCGCCTCCGAGCCACCCAAGGATCCCTACGCCGAGCTGAAGACGGAGGTCAGCCAGCTCATCGAGTCTGGCATGGCGAGGGACCAGATCCGCGGGCTGAGCATCGCGCTCGTGGATGACCAGGAGGTGGTGTGGGCCCAGGGCTTCGGCCTGGCCGATCAGGGCGCGCAGCGTCCCGCCACCTCCGAGACCGCCTATGAGATTGGCTCGGTCAGCAAGGTCTTCACCGCCACGGCGGTGATGCAGCAGGTGGAGCGAGGCCGGCTCGCGCTGGACAGGCCCATCCAGGAGTTCATCCCGGGCTTCACCCTCCAGTCGCGCTTCCAGGACAGCGGCCCCATCACCCTGCGCCATCTGCTGACGCACCACGCGGGGATTCCCGAGCAGTACGTCGGGGCATTCACGCCGAGGGCGTTGTCGCTGCCGGAGCGGATGGAGCTGCTCCGGGAGGAGCACCAGGCCTATCCGGTGGGCAAGCTGTGGGCCTACTCCAACACCGGCATCGTGATCGCTGGCCGGGCGCTGGAGACGGCCTCGGGCATGGAGTTCACCGCCGCGATGAAGCAGCACGTGCTGGGCCCGCTGGGCATGAGCCAGTCCTCGTTCCGACTGGAGCCCCACATGATGCCAGCCATGTCGGTGGGCTATGGGGCTCTGGCTCCCAGCGATGCTCCGCCGCACTGGCTGGATGGGGAAGGCCCCGCGGGCAGCCTGCGCGGCTCGGTGCTGGACGTGAGCCGCTTCATCCAGATGCTGCTGGCGGACGGCAGGGCGGGGGAGACGACGATCCTGCAGCCAGCGACTCTGCGGGAGATGTGGAGGCAGCAGAACGTCGGCGTTCCGCTGGACCTGGACACTCGCGTCGGCATCACCTGGTTCCTGGCCGACATGCCGCTGACCAACGGCCAGTCCGCGCGGCTCGTGCATCACGGTGGCGCGACGCTGTACTTCCGCTCCATGCTGGCGCTGCTGCCCGAGCACAAGCTGGGTGTGGTGGTGCTCGGGAACACCGACACCTCCGCCGAGCTCGTGCCCTTCATTGCCCAGGAGGTGCTCGCTCGGGCCCTGAAGGCGAAGACGGGGCTGGAGGTGGCTGCCCCGGCGCAGGAGCCCCAGGTGCAGCCAGTCTCCCGGCCGGTGGAGGAGCTCCGGGCACTGGAGGGCGTGTACGCCACGGACCTGGGCCCGATGAAGGTGGCCGTGGAGAACGGAGAGCTGGCCGGCCACCTCGCGGGTCTCCGGGTCGTCCTGGTGCCTCACCAGCAGGGCCTCTTCAAGACCGAGCTCCTGGGCACGCCCATGTGGCTCGTGTTCGATCGCATCGACGGCCATGACGTCGTCCTGCTCCCCCAGGGCCCCGAACCCATGTGGAGCGGCCGCCAGTTCCTGGGCGAGCGCGTCACCTCCTCCGAGGTGCCGGAGTCCTGGAAGAGCCGGTTGGGCCAGTACAGCCTGCCGCGGGACGCCCCCCGGGAGTTCTTCGAGAGTGCCGAGCTGAGCCTGTCCGAGGGCTTCCTCGTCCTGGAGATCTACAGCGGGATGCTGGGGGCCAGCCTCTCCATGCTGCTGAGGCCAGACGGCGAGGATCGCGCCATCGTGCTCGGGCTGGGCCGCGGCAAGGGTGAGGTCGTGCGCTTCGAGCGAGAGGGAGACGCGCGGTTCGTGATCACCAAGGGCGTCCGCATGCAACTGAAGCCGTAGATGCAGAGGGTTTCCAGTCCTGACTCCATTTGCTTTCACCCCTATCCGCGCAGCGCGGAGAGGAGAGGTCCTGCCATGATGAATCGTTCCCTGGGTGTCTTGCTTCTCGGTTCCCTGCTGGCTCTTGGATGCGACGGAACGGATGGCCCGCCTGCATCCGCGGATCCGTGCGCCGCCCTGTCCACCGAGATGCGAGAGCGGATTGATCCGTTCGTCACCGAGCGCATGGAGAAAGGACACATCGCTGGGCTCTCGCTCGTCATCCACCAGGGCGGCCAGCCTGTGTGCATCAAGAGCTACGGCCTGGCCAGCGTGGAGAAGAACCAGGCGATGACTCCGAGGACGCGGATATCCATCGGCTCCACGACCAAGGCGATGACGGCCCTGGCGCTCATGCAGCAGGTGGAGGCGGGGGCCGTGGAGCTGACTGCTCCCGTGACGCGCTACCTGCCCTGGTTCCGCACCGCGGACGGACTCCAGGATCAGATCCGCGTCGAGCACCTGCTGTCACACACCTCGGGTCTGCCCAACAGCATGGTCTGGGATGGCGACCATGATGAGACGGCCCTCGAGCGCTCGGTGCGCGCTCTCGCCGATGTGAAGCTCCGCTTCGCGCCAGGCGAGAGCGAGGCGTACTCCAACGAGGGCTTCGCGGTGGCCGGGCTCATCGTCCAGACGGTGGCGAACAAGCCCTTCGAGCAATACATGGCCGACGCCCTCTTCGAGCCGATGGGCATGAGCCGCACCCTCATGGGGGCGGCCCCCGCGCAGGATGAAGACGTGGCCCAGGGCTACACGTGGACGCGGAGCCAGCGGCGCGCGATGGCCCCGCCCTGGTCGAGGGCGCAGGTGCCCGCGGGCGCGTCGACCTTCACCACCGCCGAGGATCTGTCCCGCTACTTCTCGGTCCTGCTCGCCCGGGGCGACGCGCCCGGCGGCCGGGTGCTCTCCGCGCAGGGCCTGGAGCGGATGTGGCAGCCCGTGGTGGTTCCCACCAGCGGGATGGGCTGGGTCCTCTCCTCGGAGTTCGGCCGCCAGGTGGTGTCCCATGGAGGCAACACCATCATCAGCAGCTCCCACTTCCGGCTGTTTCCCTCCGAGGGAATGGCCGTGGGGGTGATGAGCAACCTCAACACGGTGGTCACGGAGGAGGTGTCCCTGGGCGTCGCCGCGCTGCTGTTCGGACAGGAGCCCGCGCCGGCCTCTCCGTCGAGGGACCGGGCGCCCAGCACCTTCGTGCCGGACACCTCCGTGTGGAAGGACTACGTGGGCACCTACGAAACGTCGCTGGTCGGCGCGGTGACCGTCTCCGCGGGGGAGGGCCGTCTGTGGATGACCGTCCAGATGGCCAGGCCCGCCGTGCGTGGAGAGCTGGAGGCCTACGGTGACAACGAGTTCGTCGAGCGGGATGACCTGGGCCTGCTCGAGGGCATGAACGTGAGCTTCCAGCGCGAGTCGGACGGCGGGATGCTCCTGCTCCTCGACGGCTACCCCATCGGCAAGCGCGTGCCCTGAGTCAGGTTCCGGGCTCCTGGGGGGCTGTCGGAGCCGTCTGGTCTCCACCGGTGGGCAGGGTGATGCGGAAGGTGGAGCCACGGCCTACCTCGCTCTCCACCTCGAGGGTGCCCCCCAGGGAGAGGATGATGGTGCGGCACACCGACAGCCCCAGTCCGGTGCCCATGCCCACGGGCTTCGTCGTGAAGAACGGCTCGAAGATGCGCTCCAGGTTCTCCGGAGGAATGCCGCTCCCCGTGTCGCTCACCACCACGATGACGCTCTTGCTGCCGCTGGCGCGCACCAGCACCCGCACCTCGTTCTCTTCCGCCCGTCCCGGTTCGATGGCATGCGCGGCATTGATCAGCAGGTTGAGCACCACCTGTCCCAGTCGTGGACCGTTGCCCTGGATCGTGGGCACCTCCTGGAAGTCCTCCACCACTCGCGCGCGACCCCGCAGCTCCTGCGAGGCAATCCGGAGCGAGCCCTGGACCACGGTTCTCAGATCGACCGGGCCCAGCGTCAGCTCGTCCGGTCGGGACAGGGTCTTCAGCTCCTGCACGATGTCGCGGACACGCTCGGCACCATCGCGCGCGTCGTTCACGGCCGTCAGCATCTCCTCCCGCTCTGGCAGGCGGGCCGCCTCCTCCCGGCCGAGCTCTCGCTGGATGAAGCGGAGGTTGCTGAGGATGTAGGAGAGCGGGTTGTTGATTTCGTGGCCCACGCCCGCCGCGAGCCGGCCCACGGCGGCCATCCGGTCCGCGAACAGGAGCTGGGATTGGGTCAGGCGCAGCTGCTGCAGGCTCTCCTCGAGCTGGTGGTTGGCTGTCTCCAGCTCGGCGGTGCGCGCACGCACCGTCTCCTCCAGCATGGCGCTGTAGCGGCGGGCCTCCCGCTCGGAGGCCTCGGCCTCGGCTTCGAGCAGGCGCTGCTTCTCCTGAAGGGTGCCACGCAGCTCGCTGGCCATGCGATTCATGGCCTGCGCCAGCAGCCCCAGCTCGTCATTACCCCTGGCCGGCAAGGCCACCTCGAAGTCGCCCCGGCCGACGCCCTCCGCCGTGGTTCGGAGGGTTCGCAGCGAGCTCCGCAGAGGCAGGAGGATGAAGAGTGCCAGTGCGATGTTGAGCACGATGGAGCCCAGGGCCACGACCTTCGTGAGGAGCACCAGGCGGGCCATGTTCAGGTCCCATCGGCGCTGCATCCACTCCAGCTCTTCTCGCTCCGCCGCCTCGATGGAGGTCATTCGCTGGCCGACCTCCTTCTCGTAGTCCTGGTAGAACCCCCACTCCTCCTCGGGCGGGAGGGGCTTCCTCCCGGAGTCCTGGCGCACCTTCTCCTCGGTGCGCTCCATCCAGCGCAGCAGCGCCTGGATGATCTGATTGAACTCTTCGTCTTCCCGGGCGCGGGGCTTGAACTCTCCCATGCCGTTGATCTCTTCCTCCTCCTGCTCCAGGTTCAGGCTGAGCTGCGTCTGCTCCGCGAGCACCCGCGTCGCGCGCTCCTGCAAGAGCGCGGTCGTGTCCTGCCCTTGCTCTCGCAAGCGGCTCAGCGCGTTGAGGAAGGGCCAGATGCCAGCCTTCAGTCGGGACAGGCTCTCGAGCTGATTCTGAGAGGCAATCACTCGCTCGCGGATCTGCCGATCCATCCGCGTGGTGTAGAGAGCGGTGCCCGCCAGGATGGCGGTGATGCCAATCGCTACCACCGCGAACAGCAGAATCCTTCCGTTGACAGACATGCCCCCTCCGGCTGCCGATTATCCATCTCCAAGGGAAAATCGATTCCCAGACAAGCTGACAGGGAGCTGCAGGGATGGAGGTCGGACTCTTCCCGACCTGTGGGGTTACCTACGTCAGGTCCCCGGCATGTGACGCGGCAGGTCGCCAAAGCACTTGACGGATGTTCAGGTGTTCGGCTACTCCGCTGCTGCTTCGCGAGAGGCAGCTACACGCACTGGTCCACGCCGCAGAGGAGAGAAGACATGGTCAAGCCGATTCCCGATGGGTACCACTCGGTGACGCCGTACTTGATTGTGAAGGGGGGCGCTCGCGCGCTGGAGTTCTACAAGAAGGCCTTCAACGCCACGGAGATCTACCGGATGGAGGCCCCGGGGGGGATCCTCGGCCACGCGGAGATCCAGATCGGCGACTCGCGCATCATGCTCTCTGACGAGTTCCCCGAGATGGACGCTCGCGGCCCCGAGTCGCTCGGAGGCTCACCCGTGGGGCTCTGCATCTACGTCGAGGACGTGGACGCCCTCTTCAAGCAGGCCATCGCCGCGGGCGGCAAGGAGGAGCGTCCGGTGAAGGATCAGTTCTACGGGGACCGCTCCGGCACGCTGCGCGATCCATTTGGTCACAAGTGGACCATCGCCACGCACAAGGAAGACATCTCTCCGGAGGAGATGACGCGGCGGATGGCCCAGATGGGGTAGCAGCGCGCCGCGCGTCAGCCCGCCCTCTGAAGGAGAGGGCGGGGTTGGCCTTCACGGGTGAAGCGTGCGCCCGGCTCAGCCGCGGGCGATGGCGTCCTCGACGTAGCGGATGCCCTTGGCGGTGATCGTCTTGCCCTTCTTCGTCTCCGAGGCATAGCCGGTGTGGATGCGCAGCGCCTTGGCGGCGTTGGGCGCCGCGTACGACACGCCCAGCTTGCTCCAGAAGCGCGAGGTGGTCCCGGACGTCACCTCCACGCCCAGCGAGCGCGCCAGGTAGAGCGGGATGAGCGAGCGCAGCAGCTGATCCTTCTGCTGACCGGCCGAGACGATGTCCTTCTGCTGCGGGTGGTTCTGCAGCGCGTCCACCAGCTGCTTCACGGCCTCCGCGGTGGCGGCCCTGCTGGCGCCGTTGCGCTTCGTCGCGGCGCCGCGCTTGGTGGCGGCCTTCTTGGCCGCGGGCCTGGCGGCGCGCTTTGGCGCCTTGGCGCGCGTGGGACGGGCAGTCTTCTTGCTCTGGGCTTGCTTCTTGGTGGGCATGATGGGCTCTGTGGGAGGGGACAGGGGACTCTCACTGCGGACTGCGGCTTGACCAACCAGCGGCTCGTCGCCCCGAGCACGCCGCAGGAGCGCTCGCATCAAGCCCACCCACTGGGTGAGGCCCACGCGCTCGAGCAACGAATCCAACCACCCGGAACTGAAGAACACCCGACGAGGCCTCCTGGAAGACGGCGGGAAGGTACTAAGCTCTGCCAGGGATGATCCAGCGTCTCGACCGTATCAGGTAGGGTGGATCATACCCACAGTGGCTGGATCAGGGGCCGATCCGGCGGGATCAGCCCCATTCAGAGCTCAGATCCGGCTGAAGGCCCAGCTCAGCGCGCGGCCGCCCGCGTAGGGCATGACGCCATGGAAGGCGCGCGGATCCGCGTCGAACACCAGCGGCAGGAAGTGCCGATCCCCTTCCCACAGGGGCAGGCTCATGATGTCCTTCACTGGCACCCAGGACAGCTCGCCCTCGGCGTTGCGCTCGAGCGGCGTGCCGGTGAAGCGGTCGATGAGGAAGACGAAGCCCAGCCAGTCCTCGCCCTTGGGACCGAAGCCGGGCCAGCTGATCGTGCCGCGCAGCCTCAGGTCCACGCACTCGATGCCGGCCTCCTCGCGGATCTCCCGGCGCATGCAGGCGACGACGTCCTCGTCCGGCTGCATCTTTCCGCCCAGGCCATTGTACTTGCCCAGGTGCGCGTCGTCCGGACGCGCGTTGCGGTGGATGAGCAGCACCCGCGCCCCGTCCGGGGACATCACGTAGCCGAGGGTGCCGATGATGGGGGTGTAGGGCATGGCCCCCGATGCATATCAGGCCCCCTGCACGCTGGTGAGTCCCGCGGTCTGCGGCGC
Organism: Hyalangium gracile; assembly: GCF_020103725.1. Lineage (NCBI taxonomy): Bacteria > Pseudomonadati > Myxococcota > Myxococcia > Myxococcales > Archangiaceae > Hyalangium > Hyalangium gracile. The sequence goes on from NZ_JAHXBG010000041.1 coordinate 59,623, forward strand.
GAAGAGGGCCATCTCCTCGTGCTCGATGTCGAGCAGCACCGCCGTGGCCATGGCCTGCACCACTTCGCTCAGCCGCCGCGAGGCGTGGATGTTGTCCACGCGCTCCAGGAAGTGGGCGAGCAGCTCGCGCTGGTGGCCATGGTGGTGCTTGAACTCGTCGAGGTGGCGCGCCCAGTGCGGACTGCCGCCTCGGCTGAGGTCGGCCAGGTGCTTCTCCTCGGTCACCATGTGGTGCACCAGCGCGTCCGACAGATTATGGGCCGCCTCGCGAAGGGCCGGCTCCTGCGAGAGATCGTGCGTGGCCACCTTCTCGGCCAGATCGGTGACGAGCTCCAGCAGGGTGCGCAGCGTGTTGTGCTCCGCGAGCAGCTCCTTCTTGATCGCCTCCACCTTCATGGTCCTCTCCGGTTCTCGAGTCTCTGGCTCGGTTCGAAGAGCAGGGATTGCAAGGGACAGGCCACGAGGGAGCGCGCGTGGAGGCGGAGGCGCGCGGCGAAAATTCTGCGGGGGCTCGCGGTGCGGCTGCGTATCTTGCGGGGCAGCCAAGGAGGAAACGTGGGAGCTGGCCGGCTGGTCGGAGTGATGCTCGCGGTGGCGGGGGCGGTGGTGCTGTGGATGGGATTGAAGGCGAAGGACTCGCTGGCGGAGCGGGCGAGCGAGGCGCTCACCGGGCGCTACAGCGAGCGCACCACGCTCTACCTGGCGGGTGGGGGCGCGGCGGTGGCCGGCGGCGTGCTGCTGATGCTGTTGGGCGGCGGCGGGCGGCGGCGGCGGTAGGCCCGCGTCGGCTGGCGGGCACAGGGGACGGGCTTGGGTTGACGCCCTTTCCGCCCTGCCAGTAGACCGGACCCATGAAAGGTCACGCTCGCAACATGATGACCGCGCCGGTGGTCTCGGTCGGTCCGGAGGCCTCGCTGGCCGAGATCGCTCGCTGTCTCGCGGCCGCGCGGATTGGCGGTGTGCCGGTGGTGGGAGAGGGAGGCCGCGTCGAGGGCTTCGTCAGCGAGAGCGATCTGCTGGATGCGCTGCTCGCGGACCGGGATCCCGCGACGCGGGCCTCGGATCTGATGACGCGCTCCATCCACTCGGTGAACGAGTTCGATCGCACCGAGGAGGTGATGAGCCTGCTGCGCCAGCATCGCATCCACCACCTGCCTGTCCTGCGGGGCGGGCAGCTCGTGGGGATGATCACCCCGTCCGACGTGGTGCGCTTCATGGTCGAAGAGGTGCTGTCGAAGCCGCCAGAGATCGGCTGAGCCAAAGGCAGAGTAGGGGAAGCTGCCTTTCTGTAGGTGTGGCTGATTCGACAGTGCTGGGGTCCCTCCAGGCGTCTCTCATCCACCCCTGGAGCTCCCGAATGGTGAAGCGAATCGTGCCAGCGCTCGTGTCCTTCCTGATCGTCGCCTGTGGCGACGACAAGGAGTGCAAGCTGGATGATCCGGAGTCGTGCTCGGACAACCTGGTCTGCGAGAAGGTGCGGGGCCAGGAGCAGGCGATGTGCTTCGCGCCGATGCAGGTGGAGGGCAAGGTGTTCGACCTGGCCTCTGGCGCCGCGGTGGCGAACGCGGAGGTGACGGCGCTGGATGCGAACGGCGCGCCGGTCTCGGGCGTCGCGGTGAGCGGCACGGATGGTCGGTACTCGCTGCGCATCCCCACGGAGCGCTCGGATGACAAGGGGACGCCGGTGCCCGCGCGGCTGACGCTGCGGGCCGGGGCGCGCAACTACCAGCCGTTCCCCTCGGGCCTGCGCGTGGCGCTGCCCATCGACACCGCGGCCGCCGCGAGCTCTGGCGAGGAGGAGCCGTGGGTGTTCGCCTCGGCGCAGACGGACGTGGGGCTGATCGGCCTGCCGACGACGGAGCAGGGCCGCCCCGCCGTGTCCGGCACGGTGGAGCTGGCGACGGGCAGGTCCGCGCTCGTGGTCGTCGAGGGCAACGGCCGGGCGTACTCGGCCGTGGCGGACACCTCGGGCAAGTGGAAGGTGTTCAACGTGGAGCCGGGCGGCGGGTACAGGGCCCAGGCGTACGTGAAGGGCTCCAACTACACGGCGGCGGACTTCGCCGTGCAGTCCGGGGCGGAGACCACCGGCGTGGCCATCCGCAGGGCGGGGGACTCGAACGCGACGCTGAGCGGCAGCGTGCAGCTGGTGGCGGGCGCCAACGGGGCGGGCACCAGCGTGGTGATGGTGGTGGAGAGCACCTTCAATGAGGCGCTCATCCGCGGCGAGGTGCCGCCAGGGCTGCGCTCGCCGGAGCCGGGCATCGCGCCGACCGTCACGGGGGCGTTCTCCATCACCGGCGTTCCGGACGGGAAGTACGTGGTGCTGGCGGCCTTCGAGAATGACGGCAACGTGCGTGATCCGGACCCCAACATCTCCGGCACGCAGATCTCCCGGCTCACCGTGGCCAATGGCACCCCCAGCCTGAGCCCTGCCTTCAAGGTGACGGGTGCCATCCAGATGGTGGGGCCGGGGGCGGGGGAGGCCAGCGAGGCGGTGACGGGGACGCCGAAGTTCTCCTGGAAGCCGTACTCCAGCGCCAAGTCCTACGAGCTGCGCGTGTTCGACTCGCAGGGCACGAAGGTGTGGGAGAACCTCACCGTGTCTCCCGACCTGCGTAACAGCGCGGGCGATGTCGAGCTGCCCTATGGAGGGCCGGCGCTGACCCCGGGCCTCATCTATCAGTGGCGCGCCACCGCGAAGGGCAACGCGGGCAACCCCATCTCCAATACCGAGGAGCTGCGCGGTCTGTTCTCCGTGCAGTAGGGCTGGCACCCGAGGAGGCACCGGCAACAAGGTTGCGAAGAGCGTTGAGACGGCGCGCCGGCTTTGACATGGTCCGGCCCCATGAAGCGCTGCCTGCTGCCCTTCCTTGCCCTGATTTCGTGTGCCACCCCGTCCACCACCGGCCCCGCGTCGGAGTCCGCCCCTGCGGGGGACGCTGCCGGGCTGAAGGGGACCCTGCTGCCCGAGGAGGTCCGGCTGGCCGATCTGCGCCAGCTCAGCTCCGGCGGAGAGACCGCCGAGGCCTACTGGTCCTTCGACGGCAAGCAGCTCTCCTTCCAGGCCCGGTACGAGGGCATGGGGTGCGACCGCATCTACCGCACGACGGTGGACCCTGCGACCCCGTCCCCGGCCGTGCTCCCCGTGTCGAGCGGCAAGGGCGCCACCACGTGCGCCCACTTCCTGCCCGGGGACCAGGAGATCATCTACGCCTCCACCCACCTGGGCGGAGAGGCGTGCCCGCCGCGGCCCGATCACTCGAAGGGCTACGTGTGGGCCCTCTATGACAGCTACGACATCTTCAAGGTGAACGCCGATGGCAGCGGGCTGACGCGGCTGACGGACGCGCCGGGCTACGACGCCGAGGGCACCGTCTGTGGCAAGGACGGCTCCATCCTCTTCACCTCGGTGCGGGACGGCGACATCGAGCTGTACCGCATGGACAGGGATGGCAAGAACGTGCGCCGGTTGACGCAGTCGCCCGGGTACGACGGTGGCGCCTTCTTCAACGCCGACTGCTCGAAGATCGTCTGGCGCGCCTCGCGGCCCAAGCCCGGCAAGGAGCTCGAGGACTACCAAGGCCTGCTCAAGGAAGGGCTGGTGCGGCCCACGAAGCTGGAGCTGTTCGTGGCCAACGCGGACGGCACGGAGGCCCGGCAGATCACCTGGCTCAACGCGGCCTCGTTCGCCCCGTTCTTCCACCCCAACGGCAAGCGCATTCTCTTCTCGTCCAACCACGGCGACCCCAAGGGCCGTGAGTTCGACATCTGGGCGGTGAACATCGACGGCTCCAACCTGGAGCGCATCACCTACGCCAAGGGCTTCGACGGCTTCCCCATGTTCTCGCCCGACGGCAAGTGGCTCGCGTTCTCGAGCAACCGCGCCACGGCCGAGGGGAAGACCGACACCAACCTCTTCGTCGCGCGCTGGGTGGAGGACGCGAAGCCGGCCGCTCCCGCCTCCGAGTCCGCCGCGGATCGGATCCAGAAGGACGTGACGTTCCTCGCCGCGCCCGAGCAGGAAGGCCGCGGCATCGGCACCCCGGGCCTCGAGACTGCGGGCAAGCACATCGAGGCCCGCTTCCAGGGGCTCGGCCTGAAGCCCGCGGGGGACGGCGGCTCGTTCCGCCAGGCGTTCCCGGTGACCACGGCGGTGAAGGTCGGCCCGAAGACCCAGGTGAAGCTCGGCGGGACGGTGGTGCCCGCGGATGCGTACACGGTGCTCGGGTTCTCCGCGCAGTCCGCGGCCCAGGGCCCGCTGGCGCTCGCCGGCTACGGCATCGTCGAGCCGTCCCTCAAGGTGGACGACTACGCGAAGCTGAACGTGAAGGGGAAGATCGTGGTGGTGCGGCGCTTCGTGCCGGACTCGCCGACTTTCTCCGAGACGGACAAGCAGCGCCGCTACGGAGACCTGCGCCACAAGGCCTGGACGGCCCGCGAGCGCGGCGCGAAGGCGGTCATCTTCGTCGACTGGCCCGAGGCGCCCAACCCGCCGGTGCAGGGCTGGCAGATGCCTCCCGAGGCGGCGCTGCCCACGCTCGCTCCCGAGGGCGTGGGGGACGCCGGCATCCCGGTGATCATGGTGAAGCGCGCGGCCCTGGAGCCGCTGATGGGCCAGCTCACCGCGGGCAAGCGCGTCGACGCGAGCGTCGAGGTGCAGCTCGACTTCGAGAAGAGCGACGCGTTCAACGTCGCCGGCCTGCTCGAGGCGGGGCAGGGGAAGCTGCCGGGCACCCTCGTCATCGGCGCCCACTACGATCACCTGGGCTACGGCGGGCGCTACTCGCTCACGCCGGACAAGCACGTGCCCCACGTCGGCGCGGATGACAATGCCTCCGGTGTCGCCGGGCTGCTCGAGATCGCCCGCACCCTGGCCGCGAACCGCGCGCAGCTCCAGCGTGACGTGCTCTTCCTGGCCTTCTCCGGCGAGGAGACGGGAGTGCTCGGGTCGACGCACTTCACGCGCCTGCGCGGGGATGGGGGCATGAAGGAGATCGCCGCCATGCTGAACCTGGACATGGTCGGCCGGCTGAGGTCGAGCGGCCTGGCGGTGCTCGGCGCCGAGTCGGCCACCGAGTGGGCGCCCATCGTTGCCGCCGCCTGCGAGAAGGCCCGCGTCCAGTGCACCACCAGCGGCGACGGCTACGGCCCGAGCGACCACTCGCCGTTCTACGCCGCGGGCGTGCCCGTGCTGCACTTCTTCACCGGCGCGCACTCGGACTACCACAAGGCCTCGGACACGGCGGAGACCATCAACGCCGCCGGCACCGCGCAGGTGGCCAGCATCGTCTCGGCCGTCGCCATGGGGCTCGACGGGAAGACGACGCTCACCTACCGCAAGGTGCCCTCGCCCACGCCGCGCGGCGACATGCGCAGCTTCAACGCCTCGCTCGGCACCGTGCCGGACTACGCGGGCCCGCCCAACGGGCTGAAGGGGATGTTGCTGGCGGGCGTGCGCGCCGGGGGCGCCGCGGAGAAGGCCGGCATGCAGCGCGGGGATGTCATCGTGCGGCTCGGCAAGCACCCGATCGGCAGCGTCGAGGACCTCATGTTCGTGCTCAACAGCTCGAAGCCCGGTGAGACGGTGTCCGCCGTGGTGGTTCGGGAGGGCAAGGAGGTCCAGCTCGAGGTGACCTTCCAGGAGAGCAAGCGGCCCCGGTGAGCCGGGCTGGAGCCCCCGCCCCTGATCGGGTAGGATGAAAGACTACTGCGAGGAAGCCCATGGCGAATTCACGGAAACCCCCATCCAACACGCGCGCGGAGAAGGTCTACACCGCGCTCGGCGGCGATGACGAGTTCAGCGTGTTCTCCGTGGACCCCGAGGCTCGCAAGCCCAAGGTCGAGCTGGGGCTCAAGGACAACGAGAAGGCGGTGGCCACGCCGCTGTCGCGCTCCATCGTCCGCCTGTTCCGCAAGATCTTCGGCGAGTAGCAGGGCCAGAGGGACTGCAAGACAGTCCCAGCTTGATTTCGCAATCAATCCGACTTCACTCCAGGTATGATCGTTGGGTCTCCAAGTGAGACGATCCCCCCAACGCAAACCCAGGAGCAGTCGCATGAGAGCACTTCGGATGGCGCTTGCAGCGCTGGTTGCCGGAACCTTCGGGCTCAGCCTCGAGGCTCGGGCTGGAGCAGCCAGGACCACATACCCGGTGGTGTTTGCCCATGGAATGGGTGGCTTCGACAACCTCCTGGGCATGGAGTACTGGGGCGACGACTACGGCACCTTCGTGGGAGATGCGTGCTCGCTGCTGGAGGTCGGCTGTAACGAGGACATCGCCAGCGACCAGAAGGCCTATGTCGCCCAGGTGCAGGCGTTCCAGTCCTCCGAGGTCCGCGGCCTGGATCTGGCCAACGACATCGAGGGCTTCATGGCCACCGCCGGAGCCTCCAACGTCAACCTCATCGGGCACTCGCAGGGCGGCATCGACATCCGCAAGGCCGCGCGCGTGCTCTACGAGCGCCGGGGACGCACGGTGGTCAAGGTGCTCGTCAGCGTGTCCTCGCCGCACCGGGGCTCGCCGGTGGCCAAGTACATCCTCGATCTGAAGCCCGGCGTGACGAGCGTCATCGCCGCGCTGGCCACCTACTACGGCAACGTCATCTACCAGTCGGGCAATGACGCCTACGCGGGCGCCAAGCAGCTCGTCTACAACGATTACGACGCCAACGACGGCAAGGTGACGGGCATGAAGGCGTTCAACGCCGCCTACCCGGTGGACTCGCGCTATGCCGCGCGCTACGCCTCGCTGATCACCGCGCAGAACGGGGTGAGCGTGAACCCCGCGCTCTACCTGCTGAGCGAGTTCTTCTTCGACATCGACGGCGACGGCTCCTGCACGGAGGACTGCGACAACGACGGGGCCTGGGGCAAGGGCGACGGCGTGCGCAACGAGTCGGATGACGACGGGCTGGTGGGCATCAACTCCCAGCAGATGGGCTACCGGCTGAAGTACACCGAGTCCCTGCTCGGCTTCGACTCGGTGTCGACGGATGCGGATCGCGGCCACGTGAGCAACCTGAACGCTCCCAGCGCCACGCAGGCGACCTCCACGGCGGCCGTCATCAACCAGGACCACATGGACGTGGTGGGGCTGGGGCCGGACACCTTCGACGAGCCGGAGTTCTACGCCGCCATCATCGACTACATCGCCTCCTACGACTGAGGCTCACACCTGCCCCTCTCGCTCCCGTGCGCGGGGGCGGGAGGGTGGCTTTCCGTTTCGATCGCCTCTTCCTAGAGTGGAGCCTGTGGGAGCCAGGAGTCCGCTTCCTGGCCCTGGACCCTCGGGAGCAGGTGGATGAGCGCCTCGCGCATCGCGTTCGCATGGCTGGTGTGGGGGGCGCTCGGCTTCGGGCTCGAGGCTCACGCGGGCGCGGCCAGGACGGCCCACCCGGTGGTGTTCGCCCACGGCATGGGGGGCTTCGACAACATCCTGGGCTTCGACTACTGGGGTGACGACTACGGCACCTTCGTCGGGGACCCGTGCAACGGCTTCGTGGAGCTGACGTGCAACCGCCACCTCGATGACAGGCAGCGGGCCTTCGTGGCGCGGGTGCAGGCCTTCGAGTCCTCCGAGGTTCGCGGCCTGGACCTGGCCAACGACATCGAGAGCCTGATGGCCACCATGGGCACGGACGCCGTGAACATCATCGGGCACTCGCAGGGTGGCATCGATGCCCGCAAGGCCGCGCGCGTGCTGTACGAGCGCGCTGGGAACACGGTGATCAAGGTGCTCGTCAGCGTGTCCTCGCCGCACCGGGGATCGCCGGTGGCCCGGTACATCCTGAACCAGGGGCCCGGCGTCACGAGCGTCGCCGAGACGCTGGCCAGGTACTTCGGCGACACGGTCTCCGAGCCAGGCAATGACGCCACGGCCGGAGCGCTGCAGCTCGTCTACGGCGACTACGATCCGGAGGACGGGAAGGTGACGGGCATGAAGGCGTTCAACGCCGCCTATCCGGTGGACGGACGCCACGCCGAGCGCTATGCCTCGGTGGTCACCGCGCAGGATGGGCTGAACGTGAACCCCGCGCTCTACCTGCTGGGCAGCGTCCTCTTCGACATCGACGGCGACGGCTACTGCACCAACGACTGCGGCCCGGACGGCATCTCCGGGAGCGGGGATGGCCGCAACGACGAAACGGACGATGACGGGATGGTGGGCATCAACTCCCAGCAGATGGGCTATCGGCTGTCCTATGAGTCGCGGCTGCTCGGCTTCGATCGGTTGTACCTGGACACGGAGCTCGGTCCGGTGCACGACCTGGAGGCGCCCACCTACGAGCAGGCCGCCTCCTCGAGGAGTGTCCTGCCCCAGGATCACATGGACGTCATCGGCGTGGGCCCGGACACCTTCGACGAGATGGAGTTCTACGCCACCATCATCCACTCCATGGCCCGCTTCGACCGGGGCCCCCGGCCCATCGTCCGGATCTTCAACGTGAGGCTGCCGAGCCAGGAGCCCCCGGGCCCGCCCCGCCTGGGCCCGTGACACGGCGGCGGATTCCCCGAGCATGTCGCCCTCCGACCAAGAGCCGTTGCCCTTCCCGAGCAGCCTCTGCCACCGCTGCGCCGCTCCGCCGCGGTATGTGCGGACGAAGAGCTCCACCTTCCTCCTCTGCCCGCTGCTGCCCCAGAAGTACCCGCCCCAGCCGGTGCACGCCTGCGCGCTGTTCCGTCCGGCGGAACCGAAAGAGGGGGGTTGACCCTCACGCAACGTGAGGCCCTATCTCTTCGCGTGGAGGTGAGGACGATGTCCTTGACTGTGAGCCAGGTCGCCCGGCTGGCGGGCGTCAGTGTGCGGACGTTGCACCACTACGACGAGATCGACCTGCTGCGGCCCACGGGCCGGAGCGAGGCCGGTTATCGGCTCTACGAGCAGACGGATCTCCAGCGGCTGCAGCAGGTGCTCTTCTTCAAGGAGCTCGGCTTTCCGCTGGAGGAGATCACTCGCATCCTCAAGGACCCGGCCTTCGACCTCCGAGCTGCGCTGCTGATGCAGCGACAGCTGCTCACCGAGAGAGCCACCCGCGTGAAGGCGCTCATTGGAGCGGTGGATGCGGCGCTCGAGTCGCTCGAGAAAGGAACGGTCATGACGAAGGAAGAGATGTTCGAGGTGTTCGGGGACTTCGATCCCGCGAAGTACGAGGACGAGGCCCGCGAGCGCTGGGGCAACACCGAGGCCTACAAGGAGTCCGCCCGGAGGACCTCGCGCTACACGAAGAAGGACTGGCAGCAGATCAAGGCCGAGGGCGAGGAGATCATGCGCGCGCTGGTCGCGCACCTGGACGCCGGGCGCGCCCCCACGGAACCGGCGGTGATGGAGGTGGCCGAGCGGCACCGCGCCTACATCACGAAGTGGTTCTACCCGTGCTCCCACGAGATCCACCGAGGGCTGGGCGAGCTCTACGTGAACGATCCGCGGTTCACGGCGAACATCGACAAGGATCGGCCGGGGCTCGCGCAGTACACCCGGGACGTGTTCCTGGCCAACGCCGAGCGCGCCTCCCGCTCGTAGGAAACGCCGCGACCCCTCCTTCGCGCCAGGCGAGGGAGGGGCCGGGGTGGGGTGAGGCCTACCGGTCGATCAGACGTTGCCGGTGGTGCCCTTGAGGAGCGCCTGAGCGTCGAACACGGGCA
>NZ_JAHXBG010000042.1 GCF_020103725.1 Hyalangium gracile
CGCGCCCACAAGTACATGCGCTCCTCCCAGTCCCTGCTGGACTTCTCACTCACCCAGCTCTACCGCGTCGCGGAGAGATACCGGGGCTGACGCCGCTCAGGCTCGGCAGCCCTGGAGGCTGGCGGCTGTCCACAGCTGGAAAGGCGTCACGCGGCACACGCACCACGGCAGTCATCTGGGCTACCTTGCCTCTCCGCCCCATGCCCCTGCCCTCTCGCCTCCTGCGTCTCGGCGCCGTGCTGCTGCTCCTCGGTGCCACCGGCTGTGACGACGACTCCACTCCCCCCACGGCCCCGGACGCGGGACCTCCGACCGGCGGAGGCTATCCCCCCATCGTGGACCGCACCTCGTGCTCCGGCCTCACCGTGGGGCCCGGCAACTACACGTGGACCGTGGACCACCAGAGCCGGACCCGGACCTACAACGTCCACGTCCCGCCAGGCTATGACGCCACGAAGCCCACCCCCACCGTGGTGGCCTTCCATGGCTTCTCCTCCACCGCCCAGGAGCAGGAGGGCCTCAGCAAGATGTCCCAGGTGGCCGACGAGGAGGGCTTCATCGTCGTCTACCCCCAGGGCCTCAACTACCCGGAGGCCCTGCGCCGCACGGACCCGGAGAACGCCGACACCCAGAGCTGGAACGCCGGAGGATGCTGCGGCCCGGCGCAGATCTACGACGTGAACGACGTGGACTTCGTGGAGGCCGTCTTCAAGGACCTGGACACGCGCGTGTGCGTGGACACCCGCCGCACCTACGCCACCGGCATGTCCAATGGTGCCTTCTTCTCCTACCGGCTGGCCTGCGAGCGCGCCGAGCGCTTCGCCGCCATCGCTCCCGTGGCCGGCATGGAGAACGTCATCAACTGCACGCCGCGCCGCCCGGTGCCCGTGATGCACTTCCACGGCACGGCCGACACCACCATCACCTATGACGGAGGCACCATCCCCTTCGGCCGTCCCTACCCCTCCGCACCCGCCACCGTGGCGAAGTGGGCCGAGCGCAACGGCTGCACCGGCACGCTCCAGGAGACGTTCCGCCAGGGCGACAGCACCTGCGTCACCCACACCGGCTGCGCCGCCCCCGCCACGCTCTGCACCGTCCAGGGCGGTGGCCACACCTGGCCCGGCGGCCTCATTCCGCCCAGCTACGGCCACACGACCCAGGACCTGGACGCCACTCGCGAGATGTGGCGCTTCTTCGAGAACCACCCCCGTCCCTGAGAGAGCCCCGTGAGCCCCCGCGCCCTCATCATCAACGCCGACGATCTCGGGTACGACCCGGCCGTCACCCGCGGCATCCTCCGCGCGATGCGCGAGGGCGTCGTCTCCTCGGCCACCTTCATGGTGAACACGCCCTACTCCGAGCAGGCGGCTCGCGAGGCGCAGGGACTGTCCATCGGCCTGCACCTCAACCTCGCCCGGGGCACCCCCGCGTGGCAGGGCTTCCCGAGGGACTTCCTGGAGAACGGCGCCTTCTCCGAGGCCCGCGCGCCCACCCTGCCCGCCGAGGCGGTGGAGGCCGAGGCCCGCGCCCAGCTCGAGCGGCTCGCCACGCTGCTCGGCCGCCCCGCCACCCACGTGGACGTGCACAAGCACCTGCACCGCCACCCGAGCGTGCTCACCGGCCTGGCGCGCGCCGCCCGTGCCGCCGGCCTGCCCGTGCGCTCCATCGACGAGGCCATGCGGCGCGAGCTCCAGGCCCACGGCGTGGCCACCAACGCGCACTTCGTGGGAGACGCCGGAGCCGAGGCCTACTGGACGCTGGAGCGCTTCGAGGCCGAGGTGACCGCGCTGCCCGCCTCCGGCGTCATCGAACTCATGTGCCACCCCGGCTACACCCCCGAGGCGGTGAAGAGCGGCTACGCGGCGCAGCGAGAGGTGGAGCTGGCCACCTTCCTCCACCCGAAGGCCCGAGAGACGCTGGCACGCGCGGGGCTCAGCCCCACCGGCTTCGGCGTCCTCACATCCGGACGTTGAGCTCTTCCGCCACGGGCCAGCCGGGCTCAGGCGTCAGCGCCAGCGTGTTGCGCACGCGGGCAATCAGCTCGTCCGCGCGGTAGGGCCGCGAGCACAGCACCGTGCCCTCCCAGGCCCACGCCGGCCTGCGCGAGCCCGCCAGGAGAATTGGCACCGGCCGCGCGCGCGGCAGCGTGGCGAACGTCTCCAGGAAGATGCCCACCTCCTGCTGCGAGGCGCTCGCGGAGAGCAGAATCAGATCCACCGGAGAGGCCGCCGCGTTGCGCAGCGCATCGTCGCCGTTGCGCACGGTGAGCACCTCGAAGCCCTCGCCGCGCAGCACGCGCTCGGCCTCGGCCTCCTGGCTGCGGTCCTCGTCCAGCAGCAGCACGCGCGGCGGCAGCAGCCGCACCTCGCGCGAGGCCATGCGCGGCATCGTCACCGTGAAGGTGGAGCCCAGCCCCTCGGCGCTCGACAGCGAGAGGTTGCCCCCATGCAGCTTGCAGATGGAGTGGCTGATGAAGAGCCCCAGCCCCAGCCCGCCGAAGTTGCGGTGGGACACGTTGCGCGCCCGGTAGAAGCGCTGGAACACCTGCGCCTGGTCCGCGCCGGGAATGCCGATGCCCTTGTCCTTCACGTGGATGCGGACCTCGTCATCCCCCTCCTGCACCTCGACGAGGATGAGCTCGCCGGCGGGGCTGTACTTGTGCGCGTTCTCCAGCAGGTTCACCAGCACCTGCTCCAGCCTGTCGCGGTCTCCCTGCACCCACACGCGCTGGCGCGGCACCTCCACGGTGAAGGGCCGGTCGAACGCGTGGCGGAACTGGTCCACCACCTCCGCCACCAACTGGCCCACCTCGAGCGGCGCCTTGCTCAGCTCCAGCTTGCCCAGCTCCAGCCGCGAGGCATCCAGCAGGTCATCCACCAGCCCCGCGAGCCGATCCACCTGCCGCTTGGACTTGAGCACGCTGGAGAGCTCCACCGGCTGCCCGGTGGTGATGCGCCGCTCCATCGTGAAGAGGCTGAGCTTGAGCGGGGTGAGCGGCGTCTTCAGCTCGTGCGAGGCGATGGACATGAACTCCTCGCGCACTCGCAGCGCCGCCTGCGCCTCGCGCAGCAGCCGCGCGTTCTCCACCGCCACCGCCAGCTGCCCGGCCGCCGCCGTCCACAGGTCCAGCTCGCGCACCGAGAAGGAAGCGCCCTGCTCCTTATAAAGGAGCAGCAGCCCCACCGTGCGCCGCGGCGCGCACAGCGGCACGGCGGCGAAGATGGAGCCCATCGCATCCCCGTAGCCGCGCTGCACTCCAATCTGCGCCCGCCGCGTGGAGAGCGCCTGCAGGAAGGGGTCCGCCGAGGGATCGAACGCATCCTCGGGGGACTCACAGTCGGCCAGGTCGGACAGCGCGGCGCGGCGCAGTCCCCCCTGGCCTCCCTCCTCGCAGAGGAACACCTCCGCGCGACGCACCCGGGCGCAGCGCACCAGGGCCGTCACCGCGGCGGCGCAGACGTTGTCCACCTCCAGCGTCTCGCCCACCGCGCGGGCAATCTCCTGCACCACCTGCGAGAAGGCCCCCTCGTCGTCCAGCCCCGAGGGCTCGAAGAGCAGCCACGCCCCGGGGGGCTCGCCCTCCTTCGCCAGCCGCACCTGCACGCGCACCTGACGCATCGCGCTGGTGATGACGTGCCCCTCGTGCTCGCGCCCCTCGCGGATGGCGCGGGACAGCGCATCCCGGCTCCGGCCGTACTCCAGGATGTCCAGCAGCCCGCGACCCAACGTAGGCGCTACTCCTACCTTCCGAGCGAAGTCCGGCTCCAGCCACTGGACCTTGAGGTCCGGGCCAACGCGGAGCGTGGCCTGTGGGAGGTGCGCGAGCACATTCTGGAAATCAGGAGGCAGCATGGGGACACCTCCGAGATAAGGGTGCCCTGCCCTGACCGACAACCCACCTCACGGTTTTTCCCGTGAGTTCCGCCCCTGGCCGTTGGGGGCCCGACAGTGTCCGGGGCTGATCTCTTCAAGGCTCAACACCCCACGCCTGGCAGGCAGGAAGGCGTCCTTCAAGGAACCCATGCAACCGGCCGTCTGTGTGTTAGACGACAGCCGACATGCCCTCTCAGCCCACCAAGGAACTGCAGACCTTTCCCAACCCGGCTCCCGAGCGCGACTACGAGATCGCCTTCGACGTGCCCGAGTTCACCTGCCTCTGCCCGCTCACCGGTCAGCCGGACTTCGCGCGCTTCAAGATCCGCTACGTGCCGGATCAGCTGTGCGTGGAGCTCAAGAGCCTGAAGCTCTACATGTGGGCGTACCGCAACGAGGGCGCCTTCCACGAGAAGGTCACCAACACCATCGCGGACGACATCATCAAGGCCATCCAGCCGCGCAAGCTCACGGTGGAGGGAGACTTCTTCGTGCGCGGCGGCATCGGCACCATCGTCACCGTGACGCACGACAAGAAGAAGGGCTAGCGCCCACCTTGGGGGGGGCGCCTGCCCGTCATCGGCTGAGCGCCACCCGGCGGCTTGCGGGTTCGCAGGGTTCCGCCGCTGCATCCTCGCGTCTGGCGAACGCTAGAGCCTGTCTCGCAGCTGGGACACCGCCTCGAGCTGTCCGTCTCGCTCGCGCAGCAGCATCACCAGGTGTCCCTGATGGAAGCCGCGCACGGGCGCGTCGGGATCCGGGAAGCCCGCGGGCAGCTTCCAGTCCGGCGCCAGCAGCCGTCCTCGCGGGATGGGGCGCTCGCGGCGCAGCTCGCCCACCTCCGCGTCCGAGAGCTCGCGGGTGGAGCACCACGGCAGCAGCGCTCGCCCGTGCAGTTCCACGCGCTGCCCCAGGCCGGGATCCTCCCACGGGCCGATGGCCGCGCGGTGCAGCCGGGACAGGTGCGCGCCACAGCCGAGCACCCGCCCCACATCCCTTGCGAGCGAGCGCACGTAGAAGCCGCCTCGGCAGGTGAGCTCCAGGCGGCTCAAGCGAGGCAGCTCATGCGAGAGCCAGCGCGCCTCGTGCAGGTAGACGCGCGAGGGAGGCAGCACCACCTCCTCGCCCCGGTGGGCCTTGCGGTACGCGGGCTCTCCGCCCACCTTCTTCGCGCTGGTGGCCGGAGGCACCTGGTCGTGCCAGCCCAGGAAGCCCGAGAGCGCCGCGTCCAGCGCCGCCGGGGTGAGGCGCGAGGCATCGCCCTGGTGGACGACGCGGCCCAGCAGATCGCCGTTGTCCGTCTCCGTGCCCCAGATGACCTCGGCCACGTAGCGCTTGGGGACGGGGTGGATGAGGTCCATCAGCCGCGTGGCCTGCCCCACCAGCAGCAGCAGGAGCCCCTCGGCGAACGGATCCAGCGTGCCGCCATGGCAGACGGGAACGCGCTTGCCGGGGCGCGCCTGGAGCTCCTCCATGGCGGCGCGCACCAGCGAGAAGCTCGTTTCACCCACCGGCTTGTGCGCCAGATAGATGCCGGGCTTCAGCACCGAGGCCGGCTCCCTACTTCCGGCCGGTGTTGCGAGCCGGAGGCGTGGGCGCGGGCGTCGTGGAGGACTCTGCGCCCTTCTTCTGCACCAGGGGCACCCAGGCGTCCTGCGAGAAGTAGACGCCGGAGGCGGTGGCCAGGCTCAGCAGCACCACGCCGACGACCCACTTGAGCTTCGCGCGAGCCACGCGGGCCTGCCGCTGCTCCGCGTGGTGCTCGATGGAGACGAGCTCCGCCTGCGTCAGGTGCGCCAGCGCCTCCGTCTCGGTGAGCTTCTGCCGCTGGCGGAGGAAGGACACCAGCAGCGCCGGGTGGGACACCTGCACCTCGCGGGCGAGGAACACGTCCAGCTCGCGCCGCATGGCCGCGGCGTTGGGGAAGCGCTTCTCGGGCTTCACCTCGAGCGCCTGCCGGACGACGTTGGCCAGGTGCGAGGGCACGTGGGGCGCCGCCTTGTGGAGCGGGGTGTACTTGCCGTCGCGGATGCGGGCGAACACCTCGCCGGCCGTCTTGCCCTGGAAGGGGCGCGCGCCGGTGAGCGCCTCGTAGAGCAGCACGCCGAGCGAGAAGAGGTCCGTGCGCGGATCCAGCGGCGCGCCCGTCACCTGCTCCGGGCTCATGTACGCGGGGGTGCCCACCGCCATGCCCTGCTGGGTGAGCGCCACCAGGTCCACGTCCTTGGCGATGCCGAAGTCCATCAGCTTCACCTCGCCGGACTTGGTGAGCATCACGTTGCCGGGCTTGAGGTCGCGGTGGATGATGTGGCGGAAGTGGGCATGGTCCAGCGCGCTGGCGATGCGCGCGCCGATGACGGCGGCCACGTCCGGGGGCAGCGGCCCATCCTTGATGAGATCATGGAGGGTGGGCCCGTCCACGAACTCGAGGACCATGAAGAGGCTGTCGTTCTTCTCCACCAGATCGTACAGGGTGACGATGTTCTGGTGGCGGAAGGCGGCCAGGGCGAGCGCCTCGCGGTGGAAGCGCGAGAGGGACTCCTTGTCCTTCTGGGCGTCCGGGAGCAGCTCCTTGAGCGCTACCTCGCGTTGAATCTGCTCGTGGAGGCCCTTGTACACCTGGGCCATGCCTCCACGCCCCAGCTCGCCCAGCACGCGATACGCCCCGATCTTGCGGTGACGCAGGGGCACCTTGTCCGACTTTTCTTTTTCAGGAGCAGCCACGACGCGCAGGGTAGCGAGTTGTGCGCGGACCGTCGACAGCCCTGGTTGCCCACCTGCTGGAGAAGCATGCAGGCCAGCGCAAACGGCCGACTCTGGGTAGGCTGGGCGCATGAAACTCCGACTCCTCCTGCCCGTCCTGGCGGCCTTCACGCTGGGAGGCTGCATCATCGTTCGAGACACCACCGTCGTGAAGCCGGCTAAGAGCAAGACGCGCAAGGACTGCCATCCCAGCGAGTACTGGGATGGCTCGCAGTGCCGGCACAAGGGCAAGGGCCACGGGGCGCGCAAGCACGACCACTGACGGGCTCCTCGTTTCTACCCCAACAGGAAAGTTCCAGGTTCACCCGCCGTGAGTACCGAAAGTGCCCTGAAGTCCGCGCAGGCGGCGCTCTCGTTGAAGGAGAGGGCAGGCGCGCCGGTGACGCTGCTGGACGGCGGGGCCGAGGCCTATCCGCGGATGCTGGCGGCCATCGCGTCGGCCACGCGGCGGGTGCACCTGGAGGTCTACACCTTCGAGCGGGAGGGAGTGGGCTCGAGCTTCCTGGCGGCGCTGACGGCGGCGGCGCAGCGAGGGGTGGAGGTGAAGGTCATCATCGATGGCTGGGGGAGCATGGGCGAGAGCGGAGCCATCCAGCGGACGCTGCGGGCGGCGGGGGCGAAGGTGCGGGTGTACAACCCGCTGACGTCGATCTTCACGGGGCGGGCCTGGCGCAACCACCGGAAGATTCTGCTGGTGGATGAGCGGGTGGCGTTCATCGGCGGCATCAACATCGGAGACGACTACCGGGGCGGGGATGGGGAGCCGGGCTGGGCGGACCTGGTGCTGGAGCTGGAAGGAGACATCTGCGCGCAGCTGGGCGCGAAGCTGCATGCGGGGCGGGTGGAGCTGGCCTCGGGGCCGGTGAGGGTGCTGCTGTCGGGGTTTGGAGGGGGGCGGCGGCTGCGGCAGCGCTACCTGGAGGCGATCGCGAAGGCGAAGACGCAGGTGTTCCTGGCGCATGCGTACTTCCTGCCGGACCGGGGCTTCATGAGGGCGTTGAACCGGGCGGCGAAGCGGGGCGTGTCGGTGCACCTGCTGCTGGCGGGGCGCAGCGACGTGGTGTTCGCGCGAGCGGCGACGATGCGGCTGTACCGGTACTTCCTGCGAGGCGGGGTGCATATCCACGAGTGGACGGCGTCCACGCTGCACGCGAAGGCGGCGGTGGTGGATGGCAGGCGGCTGCTGGTGGGCAGCTTCAACCTGGATCCGCTGTCGCTGGTGAACCTGGAGACGCTGGTGGACGTGGAGGACGACGGGGTGGCGGCGCAGGCGATGGCGTGGCTGGACAAGCACGTGCGCGGCGCGAGGCCCATCACGTTGGGAGACTGCCAGCGCACGGGGCTGCAGGCGTGGCTGCTGGACATCCTGGGGCTGGCCGGAGCGCGGATGGCCGAGGCCTTCGCCAGCTTCATCGGCCGGAAGCGGCTGCGGTAGTCAGCGGACCACGCCGTCCAGCTTCTCCACGACGGCCCGGATGGCTTCGGGCGTGGTGCCACAGAACTTCGCGAGTTCTTCGGCTGCGTAAGTCACTGCAACGGTCGATGGTGGGTCGTCCGCGAACCCTCTTCCGATGACCGATCCGTATTTCCCGGGCCAGGGGAGAGCACTCAGCTCACGCGAACGATGCACCGGCTCCAGAATCGTGAAGCAGGGCCAGGACGGAAAGCGGAGCGTGCGGACATCGCAGCTCAGGAAGCGGCATCCCGTCAGGTGAGCCTGGGAGAAGTCACAATCCGCGATGCTTCCTTCGGAAGGCATGTCCGGGGAGCTACCGAAGTCGTTCCCGCTCAAGCGGCCCAGGAATCGGCAGCCTTTCAGGTGGGCAGACTCCCATCGGAAGTTCTTCAGCACGCGTTTGATTTCAATAGTGCAGTCGATGAGTCGCGTCCGAGAGATGACCAGCGCTTTTGCAGGGACGCTCACCACGAGCGTGCAGTTCCTCAACGTGAGGTTGTGCCCCAGGTAGTAGACCTCGGTCTTGCTATCGAGAACGAGTCGCTCGTTCACGATTTCCTGGTCGCGGAACTGAATCATGGGACCTGGGTCTCCGCCCTCTCAGAATGTGATCAACCGGAAGAACGCCTCCGCCATCCTCCGCCCGTGCGCCTGCATGTTCCAGTCGGTGCCTGTCAGCACCTCGTATTCAAGCCCCGTTGCCGGATCAATCGCGTCAACGCCGGTCCTGTTCCAACGCAACCCCGGAAACTCTCCTCGTAGCCGGGTTTCCACCCATTGTCCCCGGTACATTCGCTCCAGGAGGTGTGCCCGAAAATACTGCCGCTGCTCCCTGGTTCGCTCGATGGCTCGAGTTTGCTCCTTGGACAGCCTGCTGCGGCTCCATCCCGCAGCTACGCGCTGGGCCGCCGCTTGGAGTTGGTCCCCTATCGGGTCCTTCGCTGGAACCTCCTTCAGGGACCTGCCTGCTGGCACGTGCCAGCGCTGCTCGTTGATGAGGACCTGCCTGTTACCTCCCTGGTGGCGGATGATGATCGCGGCGCCCACGCGCGACTCCGCCGCTTCCTCCGCTGCGGCGGCTGCCCTGCCCCCGGGGCGGCGCACCATGAGGGTGAAGGTGCTCTCATCGGCTGCGGCCACCGCCTCCACCTCGCCCGCCTCGGCCAGGCTCACTCCCTGTGCCTCGGCTCGAGCCGCCGCCCGCGCGAAGCCCGGCAGCTTCGGCAGCTTCGCCGCAAACCGTGCCGCGCCCCCCGTCAGCACCGCCGTCACCAGCATCACCACCACTCGCGCGGTGTTCTCCCCCATCACCTGGCTGAACTTCTGGCCGGCCTCCTCTACCTGCTCATAGGACATAGCCCGATCCACGTCGTGCACCAGGGCCGCCCACCCATCCATCAGGCTCCACAGCGTGTGCACCGGCAGCCACGCCAGCAGTGCCACCGTCAGGCTCGCCGCCACCGCCTTGGACACGGGCTCGGGCAGTAGCCACAGCGTCAGGTACAGGCAGCACGTCCACACCAGCAGCCCCACCAGGGCCTGGGGCGACACCATCTCTTTCACCGCCAACCGCGTCTGCTTCAGCACTCCCTTCAACGCCAGAGCCAGCCCCAAGGTGCGCAAGTCTTCCCGGGTGAGCACGGGACCATCCGTCAGCAGCCCCAGGCAATCTCCCCCGCCGTACTCCTGCTGGCACATGCCCAGGTATCTGCGCTTCGCCTCCGCTGCTGAAGCGGCCTCCAGCGGGCTGTCGTCCTCCAGCGGCCTCAAGCGCACCACACGCCCTCGCTCCACCTCCGCCAGCAGGTCGGCTCGCAGCCCTCCCTCCATCAACCAGCGCGCCGTCTCCATGGGGTGCCCGGCTGGTGGGAGTTCCCGCGCCAACTCTCTCAGGGCTCGCTGGAGATCCGCTGGCGCCACCTCCACCGACTCAGCCTGACCGGCCCCAGAAGTCAGCACTCGCAGCTCATACCGAGTTGCTGCCAGCTCGGCCTCTTCCGGGTCCACAGCCGCGGACGGAGCGCGCGGCACACTGGCGCACGCCGTGAGCCACGCCAGCAGCAAGGCCCCCACCTGGCGCCGTTCCATGAAGCTCCTCCCTCGAGACAGAGAGGCGCAGGCTACGGAGAGCGCTGCGCGGAAACGATGACCCTCCAGGTCTCATCCCACCGTTCGCCGCGCTCGGCCTGGGAAGGCGCCGTGGCCCTGGCTCACTCCGTCCGCTCGCCTGTCTTCTCCGCGTACCAGTTCGAGGCGTTGAGCACCTGGACGTGCGTCTCGCCAGCGCCTGTCTCCACGCCCACGGAGAGGATCCCCATCTTCACCAGCAGCACGGCGTGAGGTCCCCCTTCGGCACTCTCCGCCTTTCCACGCAGCTCGAGCCCCTGGCCATTGGCGCGCAGCCCGCTCAGCTTGATGCCGCCCTCGCCCAGGCTCACGGCTCCGGAGAGCCCCAGGTTGTTGGCGGTGAGCAGGGGCTTCAGCACACCCGGCAGCGCGCCCTTGTAGGTGAGCAGAGCCACGACCGGGGCCGCATTGGAGAAGTTCCCAGAGAAGCGGCCCTTCGCCGAGAGCGGTGACAGATCGAGGGTGGCCTCTGGAAAGGTCAGCACGCCCTCCCAGTTACGCTCCTCGTCCTTTCCCGTCCGCACGGAGACATCCTGCAGCCGCACCCGGCTTCCGTGCAGTTCCACCGAGCCACGCTCCACCGACATCTGTCGCGCGTCGACCTCCACGTGGATGTGCCCGGTCATCTTCGCGCCGCCCCAGGTGGCCTGGAGTGGCTCCGTGTGGAGCTCGAGATGCGTGTCCGGTGGAGACTCGTCCAGTCTCGGCGCCTTGGCCCCCAACAGGAACGTCACCTCCGATGTCTCCATCGACGGCCACTGTCCGCCTTCCATCCGCGCCGGCCCCAGGGAGAGCTTCAGGCCCAACCGGTCTCCTCCCTGAGCGGGCGTGTACACGTCCGAGTGAAGCTTCCAGGGAGCTCTCACGCGAAGCGCTCCCAAGGACACGATGACGGGCTCTCCCGAGCCTTTGATCTGGGTACCCGGCGCGAGACGGCCATCCTTCACGTGGACATCCACGTCCAGCCGCCCTGCGCCCTCTCGCAGCCCGATGCCGCCGAGCCGGGAGGTGAGCCGGGGCAGCTCATGAAGCGGGGGATGGTGGCCAGAGAACTGGAACCGTCCATCCGTCATGCCGGCGATGAGATCGAGCCCTACGTCGCCCTCCTGCCGCTGTGCTTCGAGAGAGAACTCCCCCAACCCCTTCTCGACACGCGCCACGGCTTCCTCGCCGTAGAAGATCTGCCCCTGGCCAAATTGAATCCGTGCGTCCCGGACGGAGACGCGCAGCCGGGGAACGAGCTCCAGGCTCCCGGAGGCTTCCGTGATTCCCATCAGCCGGACCTCATTCCAGTCCACCTGACGGACGTCGTGGACTCGCACCCCATGCAGGAGCACCTTCCAGGGGTCCTGGGGAGGCGGGCCCTTCGGCTTCTCCGCGCCCGCTTCCTTCTTCCCGGGGTGGATGCGGACCTGCAGTCCCCAGACCTCCACGAAGCCGCTCTTCAGCTCCCGCTTCAGCAGGGAGAAGAGGGACAGGTTCACCTTCACGGTCCCCATCTCCAGCTGCCAGAAGGCGCCATTGGCTCCTTCGTGTCGCAGCTTCAGGTCTCGGACGTGGACGTGTCCGGGAATCAGGCTCCAGGCCCTGCTCCACTCGATGCGTGGGTGCTCCTTGGTGAAGTGGTTGATGACCGTGGCCAGGAACCCGGTCAGCAGGATAAGGTTGTAGAGCAGCTCCAGGACCAGCAGCCCCCCGAGCCCCCACAAGAGGCGACGGCGCCACCGCGCACGTGGGTGGGAGACTGGCTGGAGGGCGGAGGTCGTCATCGGGCGCTTGTAGTAAGCGCCATGCTCGCAGTCCGTGAGTGGCCTGCCTCACTCATTGAGGAGCGAGTGTCCTCCGGGCGAAAGATAGGCGCCCTCCGGCGTGGCTCTGCTCCTACCCTCTCGAACAACGGATTCGTAGAACCTGGTCACCCGGCTGGGAGACTCTCGGGACCCGAGTGAAGAGAGAACCTCGATGGAGTACCCATGACATCGAGGTGGACAGCATCCTCCTGCACCCGGAACGACCAGGGAGGCTCCACGAAGGTGCTCCAGAGCTTGCGTCCAGCGGTGTCCCATGCCGCCAAGGTAAGCTCAGCGGACATGAGCACGACGTCGCCGTGCCTGCTCCACGACCAGAAGCCTGCTTCCACGCTCTCCTCCCACAGCTTCATGGGAGGGCCCACGGAATAGGCCGCAGCCCAGTCCCCCGCGCCGATGAAGAGGACCCCGGTCTCCTCAATGAACGCCACTCCAGGCCGGAATCCCGCCTCCGGCCCTGGACTGTACGAGCGGCGCACCTCGAGAACACGTTGGCCATCATCGGCGCGCTCCACCAGAAGGTGGAGTTGAGAAGCGCTGCCGTGCTCCTCCCCTCCTGAGTCGAGCAACAGGGCTCCTCCCCTGGACTGGTGCTTCACGACTCCGACGGGCTGTTGCTGGAAGACATACCTGCCAACCGCAAACGAGAACATGCGTCTCTCCTCAGTGCTCGCCTTCCATAGGACCTGACCGGTTCGTCATCAGGGCGTAAAGATTTGGTGCGGAGCTCACTGCTTCAGCACCGCGTCTCGCCGCATCCGAGATCCCAGCGATGGCTGAAGTCGCTGTCCACAGTGCGGAATCCAACGCGCCCCGAATCACCCGGCCTGCGGTAGCGCACCTCTCTCGGCGCGCACAGAGGGCAGCAGAGCCCGACGCTTCATCTGCGGAGAGTTCTGCCGAGCGGACCTGATAGCCAGGCACGGCTCCGCGGCCGCGAAAGCTGCGAGGACCAGCGGTCTCTTTCCCCACCGGGCCAGGCCCCAGACCCAATCCGAGAGTCAAAGGTCTCCTCGCTCCTCCAGATACTCGGCCAATCCGACCAGGGTCGACTCATTCATTGCGCACTCATCATGCTCGGCTCAAGCGGGTGAGGCACGAATTCCCGATGCAGGGACAACACGAGCCCAGGTCGGCAGCCCTGGCTGACGGCCTTTCGAACCAACCTGTCATACCAGCAGACCAGTTGCGCCAGAGCGCACCGAGAGGGTCCCTCTCGAATCGATTCACGCCCAGGGAGCCGTGTGCCGTGGAAGAGCGGGACGGCCGGTGCGGGAGGACCCGTCGGCGACGGGGGGACCCGCACCGAGACGAGGGGCCCGCGACCTGTGTCCCCAAGACGGTGGGCCCGTGTTCTACCAGAGATCGGAGCCACTCCGCCGCATCTGCCGGGACGCACCCTGCCACCGGCCCCGGCGGGGCCCGACCTGCGCTCCAGGACCGGTTGCACCCGGCCGACCACATGTTCAAGGTCCCGAGTGCACAGGTGGGGGCTTGAGGGCGGCGGGGGGCAGCGGTAGCCATGAAATCTCTATTCTTGTTTGGCTCGGGCGGGCATGCGTCCGTGATCGCGGACGTGGTACGCGCCGAGCGTCGGTACCAGATCATCGGGTTGATTGATGACAACCCGCTCATGACTGGTCGTGAACGCTTCGGATATCGGGTTCTGGGCGATCGCCATGCGCTCTCGCACGAGCAGGCGGACGCCCTCTTTCTAGGCGTGGGCGACAACCACACGCGCCAGCGCCTCGGCTCGGAGTTCACGGGCTGGCGGTTTCCCACGTTGATCCATCCGAGCGCCGTCATCGGCGCCAACGTCACCATCGGGGCCGGCACCGTCGTCATGCCCGGCGCCGTCATCGAGCACGGGGCCACCATCGGTGAGCACTGCATCATCAACACCGGCGCCGTGGTGGGCCACGAGAGCCGCGTCGGCGACTTCTGCCATGTGAGCGGCAACAGTGCACTGGGCGGAGGCGTCACCCTGGAAGCGTGCGTGTTCGTCGGCATGGGCGCCATCGTGACGCCGGGAATCACCATCGCGCGCAACTGTCTGCTGACGGCGGGCTCCATGACGTCGAAGGACGTGGCGGAGGGCGCCACCATCCTGGGCAACCCAGGGCGGCCCTTCTTCAACCGGCGCAGCCTGAGCTGACGCAGGGAGTCCACCCTTTGCCCCCTCAATGAGTGGCGGGTGAAAGTGGACTCACTGCGCAACGAACGCAATTCCATGGACACTCCCCTGCCGTGCGTGCTCTGTGCCGAGCCGCCATCCACAGGGGGGAAACATGCTTCGAATCAACGCGACAGGTGCATCACCACTCTCCACGCTCCTGATTGCAGCGCTCGTCCTCGTCTTCGGCGCGTGCACTCCTTCCCCGGAGCGGGCGCCTGACGACGCTCCTGTCTCCCGTCAGTCCTCACGGCTCGTCGCGGCTCCAAGCTGGAGCGTGTCGGCGTCCATGAACTCGGCCAGGGGCGGCCACACGGCGACGCTGATGCCCTCGGGCAAGCTGCTCGTGGTGGGCGGAGAAGGCCCCGACGGCATCCTCTCCAGCGCGGAGCAATTGGACCCGGACACCCGCGCCTGGACCTGGCACGGCTCGCTCATACAGGCCCGCAGGCATCATGCCGCGACGCTGATGACCTCGGGCAAGGTGCTCGTGACGGGCGGAGAGGGGCCCAACGGCCTGGTGGCGTTCGCCGAGGAATATGACCCGGTCAGAGGCTTCTGGATGATCTCCGACATCCTCCTCAACCCGCGCAAACACCACACCATGACGCTGTTGCACTCGGGCCAGGTGATCATCACGGGTGGCGAGGGCTCCAGCGGCCCGCTGGCCAGCACCGAGCTGTATGACCCGGTCACCGACCTCTGGTACTCCAAGGGCTCGCTCTCGCAGGCCCGCGCATCCTTCACCGCGACGCTGCTGCCCTCCGGCCAGGTGCTCGTGGTGGGCGGCGCGGACTCGAGCGGCGTCCTCGGCAGCGCCGAGCTGTATGACCCGGCCACCGGCGCCTGGTCCTCCACCGGCTCGCTCGCCCAGCCCCGCAAGGGCCACGTCGCGATGCTGCTGCCCTCGGGCAAGGTGCTCGTGGCTGGAGGCCTGGACTCCAGCGGCCCGCTGGCCAGCGCCGAGCTGTATGACCCGGCCACCGGCGCCTGGTCCTCCACCGGCTCGCTCGCGCAGGCCCGCTCCGACACCACGGCGACGCTGCTGACTTCGGGCAAGGTGCTCGTGACGGGCGGCTCCGGCCTCTACGACGCCACGGCCACCGCCGAGGTGTATGACCCGGCCACCGGCGCCTGGTCCACCCAGCTCTCGCTCTCCCAGGTCCGCAGGCAGCACACGGCGACGCTGCTGCCCTCGGGCAAGGTGCTCCTGGTGGGCGGACTGGGCTCCACCGTGCCCCTGTCCAGCACCGAGCTGTACAACCCGATCACCGGCTCCTGGAGCATCACCCCCTGGATCGCCCTGGGCCACTCCCCCACGTCGACGCTGCTGGCCTCCGGCAAGGTGCTCGTCACCAGCGGGGGCACCTCCAGCGGCCACATGTACGTCCCCTCGGCGCACGAATACGATCCGGTCTCTGGCACCTGGGCCGCCGCCAGCCCGCACAGCCAGACCCGCTACGGCGCTACGGCGACGCTGCTGCTCTCGGGCAAGGTGCTCCTGACGGGCGGCATGGGCCACAACGGCTCCCTGACCAGCGTCGAGCTGTACGATCCCACCTTGCGCTCCTGGACGCTCACCGGCCCCCTGAACCAGGCACGTCGCGCTCACACGGCGACACTGCTGCCCTCGGGCAAGGTACTCGTGGTGGGTGGGCTCGGCAGCGGCGCCCTGGCCAGCGCCGAGGTCTACGACCCCGCCACCGGCACCTGGGCCGCCACCGGCTCGCTCACGCAGGCCCGCTACTCCCACACGGCAGTGCTGCTGCCCTCGGGCAAGGTGCTCGTCGCGGGCGGGTACGCCAACAACTACCTCACCAGCGCCGAGCTGTATGACCCGGCCACCGGCACCTGGACGGCCACCGGCGCACTGGCGCAGGCCCGCTACCAGCACACGGCGACGCTGCTGCCCTCGGGCAAGGTGCTCGTCGCGGGCGGCTTCAGCACGAACTACTACACGGCCAGCGCCGAGGTGTACGACCCCAGCACCGGCGCCTGGACGGCCACCGGCTCGCTCACCCGTGCCCGCGCCATGCACACGGCGACACTGCTTCCTTCGGGCAAGGTGCTCGTGGCCAACGGCGCGGAGGGCGGCTCCGAGGGAACGAGCGATCTGTATGACCCATACAGCGGCTCCTGGACGGACACGGTCTCCACGACGCGCTCCCGCTCCCACCACGCGGCGTCGCTGCTTCCCTCGGGCAAGGTGCTCATCACCGGAGACGACGACTTCACCTACGGCGCTCTGTATGACGACACGGGAGCCAGCCCCTCGTGGAGGCCTGGCGGCATCAGCGTCTCCGCGACCACACCGCTGACGCCGGGCAGTGTCTTCACCGTGAATGGCACGCTGCTGCGGGGTATCTCGGAAGCCAGCGGTGGCAACAGCCGCTCCTCTCCCACGGACTTCCCCGTGCTGACGCTGCGGGACCTGGAGCGCGGCAGGCAGCTCGTCCTGCCCTCGCAGGGCTTCTCGAGCACGCACGTCACCACCAGCGTGCCACAGGTGCTCCCCGGGCTGTACCTGCTGTCCGTCACCGTCAACGGGCTGACCTCCTCCACGGGACTCACCATCGCCGCGGGGCCGGACACCACGCCGCCCACCGTCGGGCTCAACGCACCAGACTCGGGCTCCACGCTGGTGGGGACCGTGAGCATCTCGGCGACGGCGCTCGACAACGTGTCCATCCACCGGGTCGAGTTCTACGACGGGAACACGCTGCTGGGGCAGGACAGCACCCCGCCCTTCAGCCTCTCGTGGGACACGAGGACCACGACCAATGGAACCCACCTGCTCACCGTGAAGGCGTTTGACACCGTGGGGCTGTCCGCCACCTCGAATGGCGTGAGCGTGACGGTGGACAACGACTTCACCCCGCCCGCCGTGGCCCTCACCTCTCCCGAGCAGGGAGCCATCCTGACGGGCACCGTCACCGCCACCGCGACGGCCACGGACAACCTGGCCATCGCCCGCGTCGAGTTCCACGAAGGCGCCACGCTGCTGTGCAGCGACACCTCCGCGCCGTACTCCTGCACCTGGAACACCCGGACGGTCTCCAACGGTGAGCACACGCTCACCGCGAAGGCCTTCGACACCTCGGGCAACACGGGCGTGGCCACCGTGACGGTGACGACGAACAACGACTTCACGCCCCCCACGGCGGCGCTCACCTCGCCGGAGGAGGGCGCGACGCTGACGGGCACCGTCACCTTCACGGCCACCGCCAGCGACGCCTCGGGCATCTCCCAGGTGGCCTTCTTCGTGGGCGGCTACCTGGTGGGCACCGCCACCTCGGCGCCCTACGCCGTCAGCTACAACACCCAGCTCCGGCCCAACGGGGCCCAGACCGTCATGGTCAGGGCGTATGACACCCTGGGCAACGTGGGCTCCTCCGCCCAGCTCAACGTCACCTTCGACAACGACATCCTCCGTCCCACGGTGGAGCTCACCTCGCCCGCCTACGGGGAGACGCTGACCGGCACCGTCACCTTTACGGCCACCGCCAGCGACGCCTCGGGCATCTCCCGGGTGGCCTTCTTCGTGAACAACACCCAGGTGGGCACCGCCACCTCGGCGCCCTATGCCATCAGCTACAACACCCGCAGCCTGGCCAATGGCTTCTGGACGCTCTCGGCCCGGGCCTATGACCCCGCGGGCAACGAGGGGGTCTCGTCCTACGTGTCCGTGAGCTTCGACAATGACCTCACGCCGCCCACGGTGACGCTCACCTCGCCGGCCTCGGGGGCAGTCCTGGCGGGGAACGCGACCCTCTCCGCGACGGCCTCCGACAACATCGCCGTGACCCATGTCGAGTTCTACGATGGAGCCACGCTGCTGGAGACCGTCACCTCCTGGCCCTACAACTACACCTGGAACACGAAGACCGCGGCCAACGGCGCCCACGTCCTCACCGCCAAGGCCTATGACGCCGCGGGGCAGTCCACCACCTCGGCGGGCGTCAACGTAACGGTGAGCAACGACGACGTGGCGCCCACCGTGGCCTTCACCGCCCCCTCGGCGGGGACCACCCTGGCGGGCACCGTCATCCTCTCCGCCACGGCCACGGACAATGTCGCCGTCACCCGCGTCGAGTTCTTCGACGGCGACACCCGCCTGGGCACCGATACCTCCTCGCCCTACTCCTACAGCTGGAGCACGGTCTCCAGCTCCAATGGGGCGCACACGCTCACGGCCAAGGCATTCGATGCCAAGGGCAACGTCGGCACCGCTCAGGTGACGGTGATGCTCGACAACGACTTCACTCCGCCCACGGTGGCGCTCACCGCGCCCGCGGAGGGAGACATCCTCAGCGGCACCGTCGTCCTCTCGGCCGTCGCCAGCGACAACAAGGCCGTCACGCGCGTGGCCTTCTACGTCGGCTCCACGCTGGTCTACAACGACACCACCGCTCCCTACTCCTACAGCTACAACACCCGCCTGCAGGCCAACGGCCCCAAGGTCCTCACCGCCAGGGCCTATGACGCCGTCAACCAGGTCACCACCTCGGCCGCCGTCAACGTCACCTTCGACAACGACTTCACCCCGCCCTCGGTGACGCTCACCTCGCCCGGCGAAGGGGAGACGCTCACCGGCACCATCACCTTCACCGCCGCCGCCAGCGACGTCTCGGGTGTCTCCCGGGTGGCCTTCTTCATCGGCACCACCCAGGTGGGCAGCGACACCTCCACCCCCTACTCCTTCAGCTACAACTCGCGCCTGCAGGCCAATGGCGCCAAGGTCCTCACCGCCAAGGCCTATGACGCGTTCAACAACGTGGCCACCTCGGCCGCCGTCAACGTCACCTGCGACAACGACCTGACGCCGCCCACCACGTCCATCACCACCCCCTCCAATGGCGCCACCGTCTCGGGCGTGGCGCAGATCGACGCCATCGCCAGCGATGACCGAGGCACCATCACCAAGGTGGAGTTCTACCGGGGCTCCGTGCTGCTGGGCACCGTCACCTCCGCGCCCTACACCTGGAGCTGGAGCACCGCCCAGGTCACCGTCGGCAGCCACACCCTGAAGACACGGGCGTGGGATGCCGCCGGCAACTCGGCCTACAGCCCCAACATCACCGTCACGGTGACGCGCTAGACGGAGGCCCCGGGCTCGGGCTGCCGCCGCGTCATCAGTCCCGGATGGACTCCGGGGACAGCGGCAGCTCGAGCGTCGCCGTGGCTCCCTTGCCCGGGCCCTCGCTCTCCAGCGTCAGGTTGCCGCCCAGGATCTGCGCCGCCAGCACGCTCGAGTGCAGGCCGAAGCCGTGGCCGTCCTTGCGAGTGGTGAAGCCGTGCGTGAAGAGCTTCTCGCGCACCTCCTGCGCGATGCCCACCCCGACATCCACCACCTGGATGCGCGCCACCCGGCCGTCGGCCACCAGCCGCACGCGCAGGTGCCGCTGCCCCAGGGGCAGCGGGTCCAGCGCGTACTTCGCGTTGCTGATCAGGTTGATGAGGATCTGCAGCACCTTGTGCTTGTCCACCCTCACCTTGGGCACCGGGGACAGCTCGTGCTGGACGGACACGCCGTGGCGCTGGAGCGCCCCCGTCTGGATGCGCAGGGCGTCCTGGATGAGCCGGGCCAGGTCGCACTCCTCCGTCATCAGCGAGTTCCGGGCGTAGGTCTGCTGCACCTGGACGATGGCGCGGATGTGCTCCACGTGCCGCCCCATCATGTCCAGGTCCTCCCGCAGGCGGGCGTGCTCGTCCATCAGCTCGTCGGCCAGCGCGTCCAGGTACTCCGGCAGGTTGCCGCCCCGCGCCCCCTTGGCCACGAACTCGGCCAGGCGCTCGCGGTTCTCCAGCAGCAGGCCGGTGGCCTGCTTGAGCCGGCTCACGCGCGAGCCCTCCACGGTCTGCTGCATCACCTCGAGGTTCACGACGGCGCTGGTGAGCACGTTGCCCACGTTGTGCAGCACGTTGGAGGCCACCTCGGCCATGCCCACCTCGCGCGCGGTGTCCACCAGCCGGGCCTGCGCCTCCTTCAGCTCGCGCGTGCGCTCCTCCACCCGCTGCTCCAGCTCGTCATTGGCCCGGCGCAGCTCCGCCTTGGCGCGCTGCACGTCCGCGTACAGCCGGGCATTCTCGATGGAGATGGCCGCCTGTGAGGCCAGGTGCCCCAGCAGCGCCAGGCGCGCGGGGTTGAAGGCGTTGGTGGCCAGGTTGTTCTCCAGGTACAGCGCTCCGGAGAACTGATCCCCGCGCATCAGCGGCAGGCACAGCACCGACCGTGCCCGGCTGCGCGCCAGGTACGCGTCCGAGGCGAACGGGTGGGGCTGGGAGGCATCCGCGATGAGCACGTGCTCCCGGGTGCGCCGGACATAGGAGAGGATCGTCCACGGCAGCTCGGGGTCTCCATCGTCGCCGGAGGAAACGGGGGGAGTGCTCCGATCCGCGTTGGAGGTGGCCACCACCGAGAGCGTCTCTCCCTCCGGCAGCAGCAGGGCGCCGCGCTGGGCGCCAGCGTTCTCGATGGCCGCCTGCATCAGCGTCGTCACGAGCCGGTCCAGGACGATCTCGCTGGAGATGGCCTGCTGGGCCTTCACCACCGTGAGCGCGTCGATCCGGGTCGTGTCCGTGCTGCTGCTGCTGGTCGAGGCGTCCTCCTGGGACAAGGCGGCCGACAGGTGCGGCCACTGGGAGTCCAGTTGCTGGAGCTTGCCGTGGGCGCCCCAGTGTCGGTAGGCCACTCGGGCCTCGCGCGCGAAGGTGTGCGCGACGATCGGAGCCCGCCGCGTGCGCCAGAAGTTCGCCGCCAGCTCGCTGGCCACCCCGACGAAGTGGGTGGCGCCGCTCTCCCGAGCCTCCTGGATGGCCTCCTCGTAAGCGCGCGTCGCCTCCTCGGAGCGTCCCATCAGGCGGGCCAGCTCCGCGGACACCATGAGCTCGGGGGCACGGAACGTCGACGGAGAGTGGGTGGCCCACTCCGCCAGCTGCTGCTGGTGGCGCTGGATGTCCCCCAGCCACCGCTGCTGCTCCTCCGGCGAGGCCTTGTCGAAGAGCGCGGCCAGGGACAGGGCGCGGTAGAGCTGGAGCTCCCGCTCGCGGAGGTTGCCATTGGTGGCCCAGAGCAGCTCGGTGGCCTTGTCCGCCGCCTCGAGCGCCTCGCGGTACGCGCCGCACATGAAGCGCGACTCCATCTTGAGCGACCAGTACCAGAACCGCATGCTGCTCATGCGGGGGGCGGTCATCCCGGCCTCGAAGGCAGGCTCGTCGAAGTCGTCCGTGCTCAGCGAGTCGAACGAGTGCGCGCGCCCGCGCAGCTGCTGCGCGTAGGCCCGGAAGACGCGCAGCGCGTCCCGCGGATCCAGGATGCCGGCCTTCTCCAGGAACTCGCTGTACGTCCCCAGCTCCCGCTGGACGTCCTCGAGGTCGTGCCCCATGGCGAGGCGGGTGGAGACGATCGACACGCAGCACCAGGTGGCGCCATAGAAGTCGCCCATCTGGAGCCCCTGATGGAGGCCGCTGCGAGCGATCTCCAGGGAGTTCTCCAGGGGCTGGGTGAAGGTGCTGATGAAGTGCAGGCTCAGCAGCGCGCCCGAGCGATGGGCGGCGACGTTGTGGCGCTCCGCGAAGGCGCGGGCGAGCAGCCCCAGGGCCAGCCCCTCCTGGTACCGATTGAACGCGGCGCCGGTGAGCACGCCGAACCAGCCCCAGCCCAGCACCGCCGACTCCGTGATGCCGTGACGCAGGGTGAGGGAGACCAACCGGCTCAGCAGGACGATGAGCAGGTGTCTGTCCGTGACGAAGGCCTTCGGGGTGAGCGAGGCGAGCGCCCCCACCAGCAGCTTCATGTCCGGGTCGGTCATGAGCGGCAGGTCGATGAGGCTCTCGATGGGGCGGTCTCCCAGAGCGGCCCACGCCTCCTCGTGAGCGGCCCGCGCCTCCTCCCAGGTGGGGTGCGCGGGGATGCGCGCGCCCAGCATCGCCGTGCACTCCAGCATGCACGCGACGGACGCATCCACGTCACCCAGCGCGATGAGGACGTCGCTCTTCAGCCAGGTGGCTGTCACCACGTGGGTCGGAGTGCTCACCCGGGTGAGGAGCTCGTCCACCTGCTGGCGCGCCTCGACGGCATTGCCACTCACCAGCTCGCAGCGCGCGCGTGCCAGCCGCACCTTGAAGGCGAGCTCCCGGTCCGTGGTCCACGGGTCTCCCGGAATGTGGGCGAAGGCGGCGGAGAAGTAGTGGATGGCCGGGCGGGTGGCCACCGCGGCCTCGGCCTTCGCGCCCGCCTCGGCGTTCAGCCGGGCGAGGTGGTGGCGCTCCGCGGGGCCATCGATCAGATCGGCCCCCGCGTTGAGCTGGCTCACCACGTCGAAGATCAGCTCGCGCAGCTGCTCGGCAGACAGGCGCTGGAGCAGCAGCCGGCCGATGCGCAGGTGGGCCTCCTTGCGCTCCTGCTCCGAGAGGAGGGTGTGGGCCGCCTGCTGGATGCGGTCATGGAGGAAGCGGTACTGCTCCGGGCTGGAGCGCACCAGCATGCCCTCCTGGAGCGCGGGCTCGAGCCCCTCCGCCACCTCCCCCACGTCCGCCAGCTCGCCCAGGGTGCCCAGCAGCGGGAGCGAGAAGACGTTGCCCACGCACGCCGCCAGCCGCAGCAGGTGCTGCGTCCCGGAGGGAAACTGGCGCAGCTTGTCCACCATGAAGTCGACGACGTTGTCCGAGTAGCCCCTGGCCCGGACGCCCTCGGCATCCCACCGCCAGCCGATTCCGGGGACGTGCACCAGCAGGCCGTCCTGGTTCAGCGTCACCATGAACTGGAGGAGGAAGAAGGGGTTGCCGCCCGTCTTCTCGCGCAGCAGCGCCGCCAGGGGGAGGACCACCTCCTCGGGCGCGCCCGAGAGCGTGTCGGCCACGAGCCGGGCGACCTGCTCCGGGCTGAGGGGCTCCAGCCGAATTTCACTCATCCGCGCGCCGGCCTTGCGCGCCTCCTCCAGCACCGGCATCAGCGGGTGAGAGGGGCTCACCTCGTTGTCGCGGTAGGCGCCAATCCACAGCACCGGCGGCGTCTCCGGCTGGGAGAGCATCTGCTGGATGAACTTCAGGCTGGCCAGGTCCGCCCACTGCAGGTCATCCAGGAACACCACCAGCGGGTGCTCGGTGGTGGCGAACACCTGCAGGAACCGGCGGACCACCTGATGGAAGCGGTGCTGGGCCTCGTGGGGGGGCAGCTCCGCGAGCGGGGGCTGCTTGCCCACCAGCATCTCCACCTGGGGCACCAGGTCCACGAGCACCTGTCCCTGGCCCTCCCAGGCCTGGTTCACCCGCTCGCGCCAGCGGGCCACCTCCTCGTCCCTGCCCGCGAGCAGCTGCTGCACCAGGCCGCCGATGGCCTGCGCGAGGGTGGCGTAGGGAACGTCCCGCTGGAACTGGTCGAACTTGCCGCTGAGGAAGAAGCCGCGCCGCTTCACCACCGGCTTGTGCAGCTCGTGCACCACCGAGGACTTGCCGATGCCCGAGTAGCCGCTCACCAGGAACAGCTCCGGCCTCCCGGTGCGGACGACGCGCTCGAAGCCCTGGAGCAGGCTGGAGACCTGGGCGTCGCGCCCATAGAGCCGCTGCGGCAGCTGGAAGCGGCGGGGCATGTCCTGCGTGCCCAGCGCGAAGACTTCCCGCGCGTCCTGGACGGGGGCCTCACGGCAGCGCTCCAGGTCCGCCTTCAGCCCCTCGGCGCTCTGGTAGCGCTCCTCGGCCACCTTGGCCAGCAGCTTCATCACGATGGCGGACAGCGCCGGCGGCATCTCGGCGTTGAGCTCGTGCGGTGGCCTGGGCGTCTGCGCCATGTGCGCGTGGAACCACTCGAGCGCGTCCCGCCCCTGGAAGGGCCGCCTTCCCGTGAGCAGCTCGTACAGCGTGACGCCCAGCGAGTAGAAGTCGGTGCGGTAGTCCACCGCCCGGTTCATCCGCCCCGTCTGCTCGGGCGACATGTACGCCAGCGTGCCTTCCACCAGGTGCGTGGGGGCCGCGTCCAGGTGCTCCACCTTCTGGAGCGTGGCGACGCCGAAGTCGATGAGGCGCGCCTCTCCCGAGGGCTCGAAGATGATGTTGGAGGGCTTGATGTCCTTGTGGATGACGTTGCGGGAGTGGATCTGCGCGAGCGTGGAGGCCAGGGAGGTGGCCAGGCTCAGGAACCGAGGGAGCTCCAGGGGCCGGCTCACCGACTCGGACAGGGGCTCGCCCTGCACCCGCTCCAGCAGCAGCACGGGCCGCTCGCGGATGCGCTCGTAGGAGTAGGGCCGGACCACGCCATGCACGTCCCGGAGCCGCTCCAGGATTCCGAACTCCCGACGGTAGCGCTCGCTCTCACTGGCCCCAGGCGAGGGCGTCATCGGCGTCTTGATGATGACGGGCAGGCCATCGGCCTCTCGCACCGCGTGGAAGAGCACGTTCGAGCCGGTGGCGCGCAGCGTGCCCAGAACTCTGAAGCCCGGGATGTCCAGCATGGAAGTGAGCAGTCCCCCTGAGCGAGGGGCCTCCATGACCGCCTCGGCTCAACACGCGGGAGCGTACACGCTCATCGGGGACGATGCCCGCCAGGCAACACTTTTGGACAGGCCCTCGGTGCCTTGGAGAGGGAGGCGGGCCCAGGGTTGCCAGGGGAAGCACGGCCAGAGGAGCGGCCGACTCCGGGAGGGGTTCGGCCGAATCCTCGCCGGGTCCTCCCAGCCCCAGGGCCCGGAGGTGCCTGGCGGGCTCGCGCTAGGGGCCGACCTTGAACTCGTGGACGGGGTGGGACTGGAAGGACAAGCCCACCATGATGCCGAGCACATATCGGCCGGGCTTGTCCGGGGCCTGGAGGAAGAGGCTCACCTTGCCCTTGGACTGGATGTGCTTGGAGCCGAGGCGCTCCGCCTTCACGCCGCCATTCTTCTGGAAGTCCTCGGCCTCCATGATGATGACGCGTCCCGCGCCCGCCTTGCCGTTCGGGTCGAAGTCGTCCGGGGTGCGCACCGTGAACGAGATGCCATCCCCGGGCTTGTACGTGGACCCCAGGCCGCTGAACTCGAAGGAGTAGCGCCTGACAGGCGGGGCAGCGCCGAACGGGATGGCGGGCCCCTTGTAGATCTGCTCCTTCAAGTCCTTCGGAGCGATGGCCGGTCCCGTATGCGAGGAGTCTGGCGAGACGGCGGTCGGCCCCCTGCCGGCGAGCGCCTCGAGCAGGGCCTTGATGCCCTCCTTGATGCCCTCCCCCACTCCGCTGGCGATGGCGTCGTCGAGCTTCTTCTTCGCCTCGTCGTTGGGGAGGAAGGGCTGGATCTTCACCACGAGATCCCTCAGCTCTCGCACGAGCGGATCCCGCTTCACCGCATCTCCCGCGGCGGGGATGAGCTCGGCCAATTCGTTGAGCCGCCGGGTCATCGCGGGCGGCACGGAGCCGAGCGCCGGGGCG
Organism: Hyalangium gracile; assembly: GCF_020103725.1. Taxonomy (NCBI): domain Bacteria; kingdom Pseudomonadati; phylum Myxococcota; class Myxococcia; order Myxococcales; family Archangiaceae; genus Hyalangium; species Hyalangium gracile. Next base: position 25,599 of record NZ_JAHXBG010000042.1, read on the forward strand.
GGCGCTGCTTCCTTCTTGGGAGGAAGCGCGGGCCCCTGCTGAGGAGGAGGCGTGCTCGGCGATGGCATGGGAGGAGGAGGCGCGACCGTGGCGCTCGCCCTCTGGATGTGGACCTCGACGCGTCGGTTGAACCGGTTCTCGCTCGGGGTGTCGACCGCCAGCGCCGACTTCCCCAGGCTCACGGCCTTCACCTGCCCCTGCGCCTGGGCGGGGAGCTTGGACAGCAGCTTCTGCCGGACGCTCTCCGCCCTCGCCTGTCCGAGGGCCAGGTTGCGCTCCGGGCTGTCGACGGCATCCGTGTGCCCCACGAGGAGGATGGAACCGCCGGAGCCGAGCGGGTTCGCGGCCAGCTCCGCCACCAGCGCATCGATCTGCTTCTCGTGCTCGGGGGTGAGCGAGGAGCCGCCGAAGGCGAAGCTGTCCAGGGTGTACTGGCCCTTGGCCGCGGGAATCTTCGCGTCGGGCTCGGCCGCCGGCGCCTTCTTCTCGTCCTCGCGCTGGATGGCCAGGGAGGGCGGCGAACCGGCATGGCCCAGGGAGGCATCCAGCACCGCCTCGCTCGACTCTCCGCGCACCACCTTGTCCGCGACCGCGTCCGCGTGGTGCTCGTGGCGATCTCCCGACTGCCCCACTCCGCCAGCGGGAACCACGCCGGCCCGCTGCTGGAGCGCGTGCGCCGCCTCGTGCGCCGCGGTGTGGAGGCTCGGCGCTCCGGCGAACGCGACGTGGTGGCCCATCGTGAACGCCTTCGCGCCCATCGCCCGCGAGCCCTGCTCCGCCGCCGCGCCGGTGTGGGCCACGACGCCGGACACGTCATGCCTTCCGAACGACTTCTGGATCTGCTCGAAGTAGGGCAGCCCTCCGCCCGCTCCGCTCGTGCCGAGCCTCGCCGCCTGATGAACCGCCGCGCTGTCCCGGGCTTCCGGAGCGTGGGCTGGTGACACGGACTCCGAGGCGCTGGCCCTCTTGGCCTGCACGCGACTCGCCCCGTAGATCCATTGCTCGTGGAGCGCGCCGGGTGACGACGAGCGGGAGCGCTCGTGCGCTACGGGCCTCTGGCCCCCTGCCATCGGTTCAGGACGTCCTTTCCGATCGAACATGCGCGCACCTCGGAGTACCCCGCCATCATAACTTCAGCTCACTCCGTGCGCTCTCTGAGTGCCTTCGGACTGCTCTCCGCGGCCTTGGCGCGGGTGGTCGCCCACAGGTGGGCGAAGACCGCAGCCCGGTCGGCCGAGCCTGGATCGAAGCGCCCGGCCCGGATGTCCGAGGCCAGCCGTCGCTCCAGGACGGACAGCTCGCTTCCGTCATCGCCATAGAGGGCGGCGAGTCGGTGCCGCGCGGCCTCGAGCGGCGCCTGGCCAGCCGCGGCCTGCCGTGCGGCGATGCCGATGGCATTCAGCACCATGCGCGCCTGGTAGGTCAGCTCCTGGGGCAGGGCCGGCAGCAGCGTGTCGGAGAGCACCGCCTGGGCGGCCTCCAGCAGCTCGTGGGCGATGGGCCTGTCACGCATGCTCGTGCTCCCGTGTCATCTCCAGGAGGTCCAGCTCCAGCGCCGGCAGGATGTGCGCCGTCAGCGCCAGCTCCAGGTTGCTCTCCCCACCCGAGACGTGCCGCTCGGCTTGTTGGAGGGCGATGATCGCCCAGCGCATGGTCGCCATGGCCTCCCAGTAGGGAACCCGGGCACGGTCGATGGTGGCTCCGCTCTCGCGCTCGTAGCCGCGATAGAAGTCCTCGCGCGCGCCGAGCCCTCCCGCCTCTCGCTCCAGGGCGCCGAAGCGCCAGCACGGAGCGCAGAACCATCCGATGTCGGCCAGCGGGTCGCCCCAGCCGGCGAACTCCCAGTCGAGGATTCCGGTCACGCCCCGCGCGTCGACCATGATGTTGCCGGTGCGAAAGTCATTGTGGCAGAGGGTCGGCCGAGGCGTGTCGGACGCGTGGCGCTCCAGCCAGCGCAGGCCCCACTCGAGCGCGGGGTGCGCCGCCTCGTGCCGGTCGAGCCAGCCACGAAAGTCGGCGATCCACCGACGCGCCAGGCTGACCGGCGGCGCTCCCAGGAAGGCCAGCTCCGCGCGCGGCGGACGGATGGAGTGGATGCGCGCCAGCTCCCGCCCCAGCCTCTCGGTCAGTGCCACCCGTCCTCCTCCAGCGGCCGCGTCCTTCACCAGCCGATGCCCCGCGGCGGTGCCGCTGACGCGACGCATGACGAGGAGCGGCTTGCCGAGCACGACGCCTTGCGCGTCCTGCCACAGCGGCTCGGGCACCGTCACTCCGGCGGCGAAGGCGGCCTGGAACAGGGCGAACTCCTGGGGCCGCCCCATGCTGACCGCCACCCCCGAGGGCGCGTCGGTGCGCACGACCAGCGCCTGACGGCCGTCCAGCGGCCCGCCCGTGAAGGCCACCTCCAGTGCCCAGTTCTCCTGGATGGCTCCACCGGACAGCCGGGAGAGGGAGAGGATCTCCGCGTCCCTCGCCTCGGCCTGGGAGGCGAGCCAGACCGCCAGTGCCGCGCGCCGGGCCTCCATCACACTCCCCAGCTCCAGAAGTCCCTGCCCTCTTTCTGGAGGCTGCGGAACAGGACCATCTTGTGCACCTCCGAGGCACCGTCGACCAGCCGGGCCTGACGGGCATAGCGGTACATCCACTCCAGCGGGGTGTCCTTGGAGTAGCCACGGGCGCCGTTGAGCTGGATGGCGGTGTCGATGGCCTGGTGCAGAGCGTCGGCGACGACGATCTTGGCCATGCTGACCTCCTTCCGGGCGAAGTCCCCGGCATCGAGCTTCCATGCGGCCTTCATCGTCAGCAGGCGGCCGATCTCGATCTGGAGCGCGGCGTCGCCCAGCAGGGTCTGCACGCTCTCGTGCTCGGCCAGCGTCTGCCCGAAGGCGAGCCGGTCACGCACATACTCTCCACCGATCTCCAGGGCTCGCCGCGCCAGCCCCAGCCAGCGCATGCAGTGGGTGAGCCGGGCGGTGCCCAGGCGGATCTGCGTTGCCTTCAGGCCGTCTCCGACGTTCATCAGCCGGTTCGCGTCGGGGACCTCGAGGCCCTCGTAGACCAGCTCGCAGTGTCCGCCGTGCTCCTCTGGCCCCATGATCGGAATGCGTCGCTCGATGCGCCAGCCGGGGTCGTCGCGGTGGTGGAGGAAGCAGGTCAGCCCGGTCCGGGGGTCGTCGGAGGTGCGGGCGACCACGATGAAGTGGGACGCCGCCGCAGCCCCGGTGATGAACCACTTGCGGCCGGTGATGAACCAGGTGTCGCCCTTCTTCTCGGCGCGGGTGAGCATCATGCCTCCCGGGTCGGAGCCGGAGCCGGGACGGGGCTCTGTCATGGCGAATGAGCTGCGCACCGCGCCATCGACGATGGGCTGCAGCCAGCGCTCCTTCTGCTCGGGGGTGCCCACCTTCTCCAGCAGCATCATGTTGCCGTCGTCGGGCGCGGCGGCGTTGAAGCAGACGGGGCCGAAGATGGAGCGGTTCATCTCCTCATAGAGGGCAGCCATCCCGACGACGCCGAGCCCCAGGCCACCGCGCGCCCTGGGCATCTGCGGCGCCCAGAGCCCGGCCTCCTTGACCCTGGCGCGGACCGCCCGTAGCGCGTCCTCGTGGATGTTCTCGTGGTCGTCCCGGGCGGTGGGGTCGCTCTCCAGCGGGATGATGTGGGTCTCGACGAAGGCGCGCACGCGGGCACGCAGAGCGTCGACTTCGGGGGACAGGGAAAAGTCCATGTGCGGCTCCTCAGAGGGAACTGACGAGATGGCCGCCATCCACCGCCAGGACCGCGCCGGTCATGTAGGCGGCGGCGTCCGAGCAGAGCAGCAGCAGCGGCCCATCGAGGTCGGCGAGTTGTCCCAGACGGCGCTGCGGGATGCGCTGGATCAGCGCCTTGCCCGCCTCGGTCTGGAAGAAGTCACGGTTGAGGTCGGTCTCGATATAGCCGGGGCACAGCGCGTTGACCTGGATGCGGTAGCGAGCCCACTCCAGGGCCAGCGCCTGGGTGAGCTGGATGAGGCCCGCCTTGGCCGCGGCGTAGTGGGACAGCATCCCGGCGACGCGCAGGCCCAGGATGGAGGCGACGTTGACGATGGTGCCGGGGCGCCCGGCGGCCTTCAGGCGCCGCGCCGCCTGCTGGGCCACGGTGAAGCAGCCGGTGAGGTTGGTGTCGAGGACGCGGCTCCACTCGTCGTGCGAGATGTCGAGGGCCGGGGCGGTGCTGGTGACTCCGGCGTTGTTGATGACCACGTCAATGACTCCGGCGGCGCTCGCGGCGGCGTCGAACGCCGCGGAGACCGAGGCGGGGTCGCGCACATCGAGGGCCACCGCATGCGCGCTCATGCCCCGTGCGCGCAGGTCGGCCACGGTGTCCTGCAACAACGACTCACGCCGGGCGGCCAGCACCACGGTGGCGCCAGCGGCTCCCAGCGTCGAGGCGAAGTGCCGCCCCAGGCCGCTGGAGGCGCCCGTGATGAGCACGTTCCTGCCGTGCAGCGAGCATGTCAGGCCCATGACGCACCCCTTCCTGTCCGGGGAATCCGAACGAACGTTCGTTATTATCGGGGTTGACGGGCCAGTGCTGGCAAGTCTCTTCTGAAGGAAACGTCCTCCCCCGAGCTTCCATGGCGGCACGCGCGCCCACGCCCACACAAGAAGACGCCTTCGCCAGGGAGCACGGGCTCACCCTGGACGAGATCTGCGAGCGCCTGTACCAGCGGCACCGGGAGCGGATGGAGGTGAAGAAGCCCCGCACGGCGGTGGTGAACCTGGCCCGCGTGCTGCCGGCGACGCTCCGCCTGTCCGAGCAGCAGGGCTTCCACGAGATGAGCATGCGCGACCTCAGCCGGGCCTCGGGCGTGAGCCTGGGGGCGCTCTACAGCTACATCCGGGACAAGGACACCCTGCTGGAGCTGATGCTCGATGTGGTCTCCGACGCGGTGGAGCGGGTGCTGGTCACCGTGCCGGAGGAAGTACGCGCCGATCCGCGCGCCCATCTGCGGTGGATCATCCACCGCCACATCCAGCTGACCGAGGCGCTGCCCGCCTGGTTCCGGTTCGCGTATCTGGAAGCCAAGGGCTTCGGACCCTCGGCACGGAAGCGGGCCCGCCAGGAGGAATTGGCCACCGAGCGCCTCATCCACGAAGCCCTGGAGTCGGGCGTGCGGCAGGGTGTGTTCCGGAGGATGGACATCGATATGACGGCGGCGCTGATCAAGCCGCTGCTTCAGGAGTGGTATCTGAAGCGCTGGAAGTACCGCCAGCGCGACGTCTCTCCCGAGGCCTATACCGACGCCGTCATGAACCTGCTGGAGGGCAGCCTGCTCGCCGATGAGCGCCCGGACAGCGCCACCCGAGCGAAGAAGGCGCGTGCTCGAGCGAGCACGAAGTAGGCGACGGACGTCCAGCCCTGCTCACCCCTGCTTGAGCGTCGCGATGTCGATCACGAAGCGGTAGCGCACGTCGTTGCGCATCATGCGCTCGTAGGCCTCGTTGATCTTCTGGATGGGGATGAGCTCGATGTCCGAGACGATCTTGTGCTTCGCGCAGTAGTCGAGCATCTCCTGCGTCTCGGCGATGCCCCCGATGTTCGAGCCCACCAGCCGCTTGTTCCCGTTGATGAGCGAGAAGGCGCCCACGGGGGCAGGCTCCGGCGGAACGCCCACGAGCACCATCGTGCCCAGCGGGCGCAGCATGCGGAGGTACTTGTTGTAGTCGTGGGGCGCCGAGATGGTGTCGATGAGCAGATCGAAGCGGTTGGCCAGCTTGCGGAAGGTGCCCTCGTCCTTGGTGTTCTCGAACGCCTGAGCCCCCAGCCGGCGCGCATCCGCCTCCTTCGAGCTGGAGGTGCTGAGCATCGTCACCTCGGCGCCCATGGCCACGGCGAACTTGACCGCCATGTGGCCCAGCCCGCCCAGCCCCACCACGCCCACCCGGTCGCCCTTCTTGCAGTTCCACTGCTTGAGCGGCGAGTACGTGGTGATGCCCGCGCACAGCAGCGGCGCGGCGCCCGCGGGCTCCAGCCCTTCCGGCACCTTCAGCGCGAAGTGCTCGGTCACGACGACCTGCGAGGAGTAGCCACCGTACGTCGGCGTCTTCCGGTCCAGCTCCGTGCTGTTGTACGTGAACGCGACACCCTTCTCGCAGAACTGCTCGAGCTGTCGGCGGCACGGATCGCAGTCCCGACACGAGTCGACCATGCAGCCCACGCCCGCCATGTCGCCGACCTTGAGCTTCGTCACCTTCGGGCCGACCTGCTTGACCCTGCCGATGATCTCGTGGCCCGGCACCATGGGGAAGCGAGCGCCACCCCACTCGTCGCGGGCCTGGTGGATGTCGGAGTGGCAGACGCCGCAGTAGAGGATGTCGATGAGCACGTCATGCGGGCCGGGCTCGCGGCGCTCCAGCGTGAAGGGGGCCAGCGGGGAGCTGGCGGTCGCCGCCGCATACGAGAGAGTCTTCAGCATCGAGTCGTTCCTTCCTGGATCGAGTCAGGTGAGTCCAAATCTGCGCCCGGCAGCCATCTCGCGAAACAGAACATCCCGACGAGCTGGGTCGGCGGGCGCCTGTTCGAGCAGGCAAGACCCGCCGTCAACCGGGCGCCCGAGCCGCTGGAGGCCGCGCCTTCGTGGACACGGCCCATGAGGTGATGGCGAGAGCCTCTCGCTAGGTGGCCGGAGGCACCACCGGGGCCGCGGGCGAGCGCAGTGGCTCGGCGGGCAGCTCCGGCGCCGCGACGTGCCGGATGAGCGACTCCAGCGGCTTCGGGTCCGCCATGCGCCTGGCCAGCTCCAGCAGCACCATCTGGCTGCGCACCTGGGAGCCATCCTGCCCCACCGGCGCATACGTCCCGTCCCGCTGCAGCCGCCGCGCCTTCACGTTGTCCTTGAGCGCCACCCCCAGCACCTCGTCCAGCAGCCGCTGGCGCAGGGCCGGCTCCTCCACCGGGAACATCGTCTCGATGCGGCGCAGGAAGTTGCGCGGCATCCAGTCCGCGCTCGACATCCACACCTCCGCCTGGGGCCCCTCGCCGAAGGCGAACACCCGGCTGTGCTCCAGGAAGCGGTCCACCACGCTCGTCACGCGGATGTTCTCGCTCACCCCCGGCACGCCCGGCCGCAGGCAGCAGATGCCGCGCACCAGCAGGTCGATCTTCACCCCCGCCTGGCTCGCCGCGTACAGCGCCTTGATGACGCTGGAGTCCACCAGCGAGTTCATCTTCGCGATGATGCGCGCCGCGTCCCCCTTCTTCGCCTTCTCCGTCTCTCGGTGGATGAGCGCCAGCACCTTCTCCTGCAGGCCCATGGGCGCCACCACCAGCCGCTTCCACTGCGGCGCCGTGGAGTAGCCCGTCAGCATGTTGAAGAGCGCCGTCACGTCCTCGGCGATCTCCTGCCGCGCCGTGAACAGCGACAGGTCCGTGTACTGCCGCGCCGTCGTCGGGTTGTAGTTACCCGTGCCCAGGTGCACGTACCGACGGATGCCGTTGCCCTCGCGGCGCACCACCAGCGCCACCTTGCAGTGCGTCTTCAGGCCGATCAGCCCGTAGACGACGTGCACCCCGTTCTCCTCCATCCGCCGCGCCCAGGCGATGTTGTTGGCCTCGTCCAGCCGGGCCTTGATCTCCACCAGCACCGCCACCTGCTTGCCGTTCTCCACCGCCCGCGTCAGCGCCCGGGCGATCGGGCTGTCGCCGCTGGTGCGGTACAGCGTCTGTTTGATGGCCAGGACGTTCGGGTCCTCCGCCGCCTCCTCCAGGAAGCGCACCACCGGATCGAACGACTCGTAGGGGTGGTGCAGCAGGATGTCCCGCTTGGCGATGATGCTCATCACCGGCTCTTCATCCCTCAGCACCGGCGGCACCGCCGGCACCAGCGGCTCCACGCGCAGCTCGGGCCGCACGTCCAGGTCCGTCAGCATCATCAGGTCCGACGGCTGAAGCGGACCCTGCAGGCGGTAGACGTCCGGCGTGCCCAGCTTCAGCGCCGCCGTGAGCGACGTCTCCAGCTCTGCGCTGGCCGCCGCGTCCAGCTCCAGCCGCACCGCGGCGCCCCTGTCCCGCCGGCGCAGCTCCTCCTGGATGGTGGAGAGCAGGTCCGCGCTCTCCTCCTCGTCCACGTTGAGGTCCCAGTTGCGAGTGACGCGGAAGGCCGCCGTCTGCTCCACCGCGTAGCCCGGGAACAGCTCCCCGGCGGACAGCGCGATGAGTTCCTCCAGGGGCAGCACCGCCAGCGTGGTGCCCTGCGGCGGCGGCAGCGACACCAGACGGCTGAGCACGCTGGGCACCTGCACCACCGCCAGCGACGTCTCGCGCATGTTGCGCTTGCGCTTGGGGCCCTCTCGCCGCAGCAGCACCGCCACGTTCAGCGACTTGTTGCGCAGGTGCGGGAACGGGTGGCCCGGGTCCACCGCCAGCGGCGTGAGCGCCGGGAACACCGACGAGGTGAAGTACGACTTCGCCGCCGCCTTCTGCTCCGCGGTGAGCTTGTCCCGCGTCAGCACCGCCACCCCGTGCGAGGCCAGCTTCGGCAGCAATTCCTCGCGCCAGAGCCGGTACACCTCGTCCACCATCGCGTGCACGTGCTCGCTGATGGCCGCCAGCTGGTCCGCCGGCAGCATGCCGTCAGCCGCCGTCTCCGCCACCCCGCTGGCCAGCTGCTGCTTCAGGCCCGCCACCCGCACCATGAAGAACTCGTCCAGGTTCGAGGACGTGATGGCGAAGAACTTCAGCCGCTCGTAGATGGGCAGGCTCGCCTCTCGCACGTCCGCGAGCACCCGCTCGTTGAATGCAATCCACGACAGCTCGCGGTTGATGAACAGCTGGGGGTCGTTGAGATCCACGATGCGAGACTCTTGCACGATCTCCCCCACGTCACGTCACGGGGATGTCACAGTACACCTACCCCCGGCATGATTCCTTACATCGAACGTTGAACCGTTAGACTGCCGGTCCTCTGTATATGCCCACTTCGACGACCCAGCCTGTTCTTGCCGCCATTGACGTGGGAACCAACGCTGTGCGGCTGGAGCTCGCCCGCCCGGATCCCGATGGGGCGCTCGAGACCCTCCACCAGGAGAGAGATCCCATCCGGCCGGGCGAGGGGGTGTTCGCCACCGGCTCCATGCCCCGGGAGACGGCGGACCGGCTGCTCTCCACGCTGCGCCGCTATGCCGCGCTGTGCCGTCGCCACAAGGCCCGGGTGCGCGCCGTGGCCACCAGCGCGCTGCGCGAGGCTCGCAACCGCGCCGAGATCGTCCGCCGCGTGCGCGACGAGGCGGGGCTGGATCTCGAGGTGGTGAGCGGCAAGGAGGAGGCGCGCCTCATCTGCCTGGGCGTGCTGCACCGCAAGCCGCCCGGCGCCCGCTCTCTCTTGGTGGACATCGGCGGAGGCTCCACCGAGGTGGCCACCGCCACGGGCGAGAAGCCGGACAACCTGTGGAGCCTGGCACTAGGCGCGGTGCGGCTCACGGAGGTGTTCAACGCCTCCAAGGCCGTGACGCCCAAGCAGCTGCGGCTCATGCGCAGCTTCGTGGCGGAGGTGGTGCGCAAGACGCTGCCGGAGAAGCTCTCGCGGCTGCCCCGGGTGGCGCTGGGCTCGTCCGGCACCATCAACGCGGTGGTGTCCTTCGCCTCCGGCGACAGCGGCAGCAACGCCTCCGTGCGCCAGCTCACCCAGGCGGTGGAGACCCTGGCGGACATGCCTCCGGAGCGGCGGCGCAAGCGCTTCGATCCGCGGCGCGCGGACATCATCGTCTCCGGGGCCATCATCCTCGAGGGCGTGGCGAAGCACCTGGGCGTGGAGTCCGTGACGGCCGTCAACCGCGGCCTGCGCGACGGGCTGCTGGTGGATCTGCTCTACCGGCAGGACGCCTCGCGCGATGACACCAGCCTGGCGGACGCGGCCATCGCCATCGGCCGGCGCTTCTTCTTCGACGAGAAGCACTCGCAGCAGGTGGCGCGGCTGGCCCTGGCCCTGTTCGATCAGCTCGCGGCGCTGCACCACCTGCCGCTGTCCACCCGGCCCTACCTGGAGGTGGCGGCGCTGCTGCACGACATCGGCACGGCGGTGAACTACGAGCGCCACCACAAGCACACCTATTACCTCATCCACCACGCGGACCTGCCCGGCCTGGCCGACCGCGAGCGCGAGCTGGTGGCGCGGGTGGCCCGCTACCACCGCCGCAGCCCGCCGGATGTGAAGCACTCGGGGATGGTGGGCCTGCTGCCTTCCGAGGCACGCACGGTGCGCAAGCTCGCCACCCTGCTGCGCCTGGCCAACGCGCTGGACTGCAGCCACCAGCAGCTCATCAAGTCCATCAAGGCCTCCGTCAGCCGCGATGGCGTGGCGCTGCACCTGCGCACGCGCCAGCCGCTGGACCTGGAGCTGTGGACCGTGGAGCGCGAGGTGGCCTCCTTCCGGGGCGTCTACGGCAAGCGGCTGTCCTTCCACGTCGCCCGCTAGCGCTCGCCCGCTCCCCTGCGCTCCGGAGAGGCAGGCCGCGTGCTTTGCCCCTCCCAAGGGGGATGGCCACCTCCAAGGCGCGGACTCGCCGTGCGGGCGGGCTCCGCGCCAGCCACAGCGCCCCCTGGGGGAAGGAGTCGCGCGCGATGAAAGCCGTCGTTTTTCATGGAATCGGAGACATCCGGCTCGATGACGTCGAGGAGCCGAGGATCGAGAAGCCCACGGACGCCATCGTGCGCCTGAACGCCAGCGCCATCTGTGGCACGGACCTGCACATGGTGCGCGGGACGATGCCGGGGATGCGCCCCGGAACCATCCTCGGCCACGAGGGCGTGGGCTTCATCGAGGAGCTGGGCGAGGACGTGCGCAACTTCAACGTGGGCGACCGCGTCGTCATCTGCTCCACCATCGCCTGCGGCAGCTGCGTGTACTGCCGCGCGGGCTACTACTCCCAATGCAACGAGGCCAACCCCAACGGGCCACTGGCGGGCACGGCCTTCTTCGGCGGGCCGGAGATGACCGGGCCCTTCCACGGCATGCAGGCCGAGAAGGTGCGCGTGCCGTTCGCGCACGTGGGCATGGTGCGGGTGCCGGAGGGCATCACGGACGAGCAGGCCATCCTCGTCTCGGACATCTTCCCCACCGGCTACTTCGGCGCGGAGCTGGCGGAGATCAAACCCGGGGACACCGTGGCGGTATTCGGCGCGGGCCCCGTGGGGCAGTTCGCCATCGTGAGCGCCAAGCTGCTGGGCGCCGGGCGGGTGTTCGCCATCGACTGCCATGAGGACCGGCTGGACATGGCCCGCGCCCAGGGCGCCGAGATCATCAACTTCGATCAGGAGGATCCGGTGGAGACGCTGCGCCGGCTCACCAACGGCATCGGCGTGGACCGGGCCATCGACGCGGTGGGCGTGGACTCCATGCACGCGCACCACGGGCCGGCGGCGAAGGCGGCCAAGAAGGAGGCCGCCGAGTTCAAGCGCGAGCTGAAGGAGGTGGCGCCCAAGACGAACCCGGACGGCGGCAACTGGGTGCCCGGGGATGCGCCGGCGCAGGCGCTCATGTGGGCGGTGCAAGCCCTGGCCAAGGCGGGCACGCTGTCCATCATCGGCGTCTACCCGCAGACGGCGCGCACCTTCCCCATCGGCGAGGCGATGAACAAGAACCTCACGCTGAAGATGGGCAACTGCGACCACCGCAAGTACATCCCCAAGCTGCTGGAGCTGGTGCGCACCGGCGTGGTGGACCCCACCGCCATCCTCTCGCGCGTGGAGTCGATGACGAGCGCCATCGACGCCTACCGCAACTTCGACCTGCGCAAGCCGGGCTGGCTCAAGGTGGAGCTCGAGCCGCCCATGCTCACCTGAGCCCTGGCGCCGGGCCACCAGGCCTGGACTTCAGGCCCCGGACATGGAGGAACCCGGCAACCCAGGGGGGATTGCCGGGTCCTCGTTGTGGCTCGGGCGGCTGGGGGTGGGGCCCGCCCGAGCAACAGCTCGTCCAGGGCTCGCGCCAGGCGAGCGACCTGACTACCAGTTCGGGGCGTTCACCGTGTAGCCGGCGGCCGCGCCGTTATCGACGACGTTGCGGTCACCCTGGTCGTGCGGCACCGCGAACTTGCAGGTGGCCGTCTGCACCGCGCCGGAGCTGTCCGTCACCTTGAAGCGGATGCCGTACACGCGGCCGTTGCCCTTGCCCTGGCGCTCCGCGCGGAGCTTGAAGCTGCTGGGGCCGGTGATGACGATGTCGTCGTCCGTGTTGCCGTCACCGTTGCCGGTCGCATCCTCCACCTCGTCGCTGTAGATGGAGAGGATGGTGCCCATCTCGTTGATGTCCGCGTCGTCGCCGTGGCAGCCGCCGCCCGAGCCGCACGAGCTGGTCACCGAGGCGCAGTGGGAGAGGCGGAAGGACTGGTAGCTGTGGTTCGGCGGCCAGATCTGCTGCACCGGCTTCACGTTGATCTCCGTGTCGCAGGCCTCCTCCACCTTCACGAAGCGCGTCACCGTGGAGCTCAGGCCCGCGCCGTCCGTCACCGTGTAGCGCAGCGTGTAGGTACCCACCACCGAGCTGTTCACGGAGCCCGTCTTCACGATGGCGCTCGTGAGGTTGCCGGAGCAGCTGTCCGCCGCCGTGGCGCCCGGATCCGTGAAGGGGGTGCCGCGGTCGATCGTCATGTTCGCCGAGCCCACCAGGGTGATGACGGGGGCCTTGGTGTCCGTCACGTTCACCGTGCGCAGCAGCGTGGCCGTGTTGCCGGAGGCGTCCGCCACGCTGTAGGTCTTCCGGTAGGTGCCGCGAGCCGCCGTGTTCACCGTGCCGCTGATGGCCACCTTGGCGCTCAGGTTGCCGGCGCACACGTCCGTGGCCGTCGCACCGGCCTCCGTGTACTGGCCCACGCCGCACTCCAGCGTCAGCGTGGAGGCGCCGTTGAGGGCGAGGCTCGGGGCCAGGGTGTCCGCCACCTGCACCGTGCGCACCGCCGAGGTGCTCAGGCCCGCCGCGTCCGCCACCCGGTAGCTCACCGCGTAGCTGCCCACCACCGCCGTGTTCACCGCGCCGCTGGTGGTGATGGCCGACGTCAGGTTGCCGGCGCACGCATCCACCGCCGTGGCGCCGGGGTTGGTGAAGCTGTCCACGCCGCACTCCAGCTTCATCGTCGCGGAGCCCACCAGGGCCAGCGTCGGGGCCAGCGTGTCGTTCACGCTCACCGTGCGCACCGCCGAGGCCGCGTTGCCAGCGGCGTCCGCCACGCTGTAGGTCTTCTGGTAGGAGCCGCGGGCCGCCGTGTTCACCGTGCCGCTGATGGCCACCTTGGCGCTCAGGTCCCCGGCGCACACGTCCGTGGCCGTCACACCGGCCTCCGTGTACTGGCCCACGCCGCACTCCAGGGCCAGCGAGCTGGCGCCCTTCAGCGAGATGCTCGGGGCCAGGGTGTCCTCCACCTGCACCGTGCGCACCGCCGAGGCGCTCAGGTTGGCCGCGTCCTTCACCTCGTAGCGGACCGGGTAGCTGCCCACCGCCGCCGTGTTCACCGCGCCGCTGATGGCCACCTTGGCGCTCAGGTCACCCGAGCACGCGTCGGAGGCCGTGGCGCCGGGGTTGGTGAAGCTGTCCCGGCCGCACTCCAGCTTCATCGTCTGCGCGCCCAGCAGCGAGATGCTGGGGGCCAGGGTGTCGTTCACGCTCACCGCGCGCACCGCCGAGGCCGTGTTGCCAGCGGCATCCGCCACGCTGTAGGTCACCGCGTAGGAGCCGCGGGCCGCCGGATCCACCGAGCCGCTGATGGCCACCTTGGCGCTCAGGTCCCCGGCGCACGTGTCCGTGGCCGTGGCGCCCTCCTCCTTGTACTGGCCCACGCCGCACTCCAGCGCCACCGAGCCCGCGCCCTCGAGCGCCAGGCTCGGAGCCAGCGTGTCCACCATCTTCACCGTGGTGGAGCACGACGCCTCGTTCTCGCCGTCGCTCGCCGTCCACGTCACCTGGCGCTCGGCGCCCAGCGCGAAGCCCTCGCCCGCCATGGCGTGCTTCAGGGTCGGCGCCGTGCAGTTGTCCTGCGCCTCGGCCGGGGTCAGCTGCGCGCTGCCGACGCCGCACTCGAAGGTGCTCGCCTCCGGGCAGGAGATGGTCGGGGCGATGTCATCCACCACCGTGACGGAGCTCGAGCACGAGGCCGACAGCCCCTTGGTGTCCGTGCACGTCAGCGACACCGTCGTCAGGCCCGCCTCGAAGGTCGTCACGCTCTGCTCGCAGCCCACCAGGTTCCCATCCGGATCGCTCGAGCCGTTGTTGATGGAGGCGCCCACGCCACCGCAGGTGGGGCCCGCGCTCAGCGTCACGTTGCGGCACAGGGCCAGGGGCGGGCGGTTGGACGGGGGCGGCGCGGGCAGGACGCGGCAGGACCGGGGGCAGGCGCTCACGCTGGTGCCGTTGCGCCAGCCCTCGTCGCAGTCCTCGCCCTCGTCCAGCACGCCGTTGCCGCACCAGTTGAACTGGCACGTGGCCGAGCACGACTGGTTCGCCAGGCCGTTGCTCTCGTTGCCGTGGTCGCACGCCTCGCCGATGTCCTGGTCGTAGTTGCCGCAGCCCTGCAGCACCGCGCCGCGGGCCAGGATGTAGGGAGCCCCGAAGGCGCCGTCGTAGAACTCCCTCACGCCCGGGCTCGCCCCACGCGCGCCGGTCGGGTAGGTCGCGATGGACCACGGGGCGAAGTCCGCCGCCGGGAAGCTGTCGAACTGCGCGTTCACCGAGCACGGCCAGTTGGACATCGTCTCGTCCTGGAGCGCGCTGAGGTCCGGATCATCCGAGACGATGTGCACCGTGTCGTGGCAGGCGCCGCTCTGCACGGCGAAGTCGCCGAACGGCTCCAGCAGCTCCACGTGCGTGTTCGGAGCGGCGTCCTGGTAGTAGCAGCTCAGGGAGATGTAGAGGCCCGTCATGCCGGACAGGCTGGAGGCGAACCGGACCGCCCTCTGCGTCACCAGCTCCGGGGCGCCGTTGGCCACCGGAGCCGTGCCCGCGATGAAGACGTTGCCGTTGACGGCCCGGCCCCACACGTGGCGGTTGGCCACCGCGGCCGACACCGCATCCAGGTTGGCGCACGAGGCGTCACCCAGGATGATGACCCGGTACGTGGCGAAGTCCGCGGCGGACATCGTCCCCCACTCGGCATCGTCCACCACCTTCACCTGCATGCCGAACTGCTGGGCCGCCTGCGCCTCGACGCTGTTCTCCCCGCCCGTGACGGTGCGCGCCAGGATGAGCGCCTTGTGCTGCGAGATGGCGTCCTGACGGGAGCCCAGGGTGCTCTCCGGCTGGGACGCGGGGGTGTCTTCCTGCCCACATGCAGCGGCGGTCAGGCCGACCATCAGCAGCGACGCTCTCCACAGATTTGCGCGGTTCATTGCGACACTCCGGGCTGATGTAGGCAGCGGGAGGAGGGGGGAGAATTCCAGCTGCCCGGGAAATTTCCTCTATTTATGAAGTAAACGAGAATTCCCGTCAAGCGCCGCTGAACTTTTACAGTAGGGCAACCCTAGAACTCGGGGGTTCCAGGCCGCTCGCCTCCTCCCCACGGAGTGATTTCAAGGGGTTGGCTCTCCGAACTGGCCGGCTAGGGGGCTCCCCGAAGCTGGAATTCCAGCCTCAGGGACTGAGGATGAGCGACGAATCCCCGAATTCGTGCCCCAGGTATCCGAGTTTTTCCGCAATCTGCGAGGCCTCGCGGAGCAGTGGGAGCGGAGCGAAGGCCTGGAGGAGCATGTAGTGGCTGGTCGTGGGGTCATGTACGCCGGTGAGCAACCCGTTCACCACACGCGGCACGAAGCCCGGGCCCATGAGCAGGTCCGTCACGCCCTCGCCGGGGGTGAGGGTACCGCCGGACTGGAGCGCACGTCCCTCGAGCGCGCGCACCACCGTGGTGCCCACGGCCACCACCCGGCCTCCCGCGGCGCGCGTGGCGTGGAGGGCCTCCACCGTGGAGGCGGGGATGTCGAAGCGCTCCGGGCGAGGCAGCGCGGCGTCGAGCGCGGCATCACCGGTGGAGGACAGCCCGGCGGCGTGGGTGAGCGAGGCGAAGCGCACACCTCGGCGTCGGAGCTCGAGGAGCACCGCCCACGTCAGGGGCAGGCCCGCGGAGGGCGCCTCGGCGGCCCAGGGTCTCGCCGAGTACACGGTCTGGATGTGCCAGAGCTCGAGCGGGCCCGAGAGGTACGAGTACTGGACGGGTCGGCCGGAGCGGTACAGTCCGGCCCACAGCGCGGCGCCCTGGGCGTCGAAGGCCACGCGGAGCAGTCGCGGAGACGGCGGCAGCACCTCCACCACCCGCGCCGTGAGCGAGCCGAGCAGCAGCCGCGCGCCTTCCTTCGGCGAGGGCGGAGCGGGCCGATCCTCGGTGCGCATCCGCCAGTCCCCCGCGCCGAAGAGGACCGCGGTCCAGGTGCCCTGCTCCTCCCGGGCGAGCAGCCGCAGCTCGATGGGCGCGCCCTCCTCCGTGCGGCCTTGCAGGGAGCCCGGGAGCGTGGCCGCGTCGTTCACGACGAGCAGATCCCCTTCGCGCAGCAGCTCCGGGAGGTGCTCCACCCGCCGGTCCGAGATGCGGCCAGTGCTCGGGGCGATGTGCAGCAGCCTGCCTGTCTCGGGGTGCTCACGGGGCCAGCGTGCGGCGTTCATGCGGCCTCCAGTCGCGCGGCTTCGAGGCGGCTGCCCGAGGGCACCCCCTCCGCGCGCTCCAGCAGGGTGACGATACGAGCGGCCACGGCCTCCGGGCGCAGGAGCGTGGCGGGGTCCGCGTCCGGCATGGCGTCGCTGTGCATCTTCGTGTCCATCTCACCGGGGTCGACGTTGAAGAAGCGCACGCCAGTGCCCTCCAGCTCCGCGGCCCAGATGCGGCCCAGGTGCTCCAGCGCCACCTTGGACACGCTGTAGGCGCCCCAGCGCGGGTAGGCGGACACGGCCGCGTCCGAGGTGAGGTGCACCACCACGCCGCCGCCGCGCATCGCCATGGCGCCGGCCACGGCCTTGGTGAGCCGGAAGGGCCCCACCAGGTTCACCTCCAGCACGCGAGCGAGGTCCTCGCACGCGGTGTCGAGCAGCAGGGGCAGCGGCGTGGGGCCCAGAATGCTGGCGTTGTGCACCAGCACGTCGATGGGACCCACCAGCGCGGACGCCGCGCCGGCCAGCGGGTAGATGGCCTCCTTGTCCCCCACGTCATACGCGAGCGCATGCGCCACATGCCCCTGGGCGCGCAGGGCCGCCGCCACGGCCTCCATCTCCTGGGCGTTGCGCGAAACGCCCACCACCCGAGCGCCCTTGCGGGCCAGGTCCTTCATGAGCGCCTCGCCCAGTCCGCGGCTTGCGCCCGTCACCAGTACCGCCTTGCCTTCGAGCTTCATCGTGTCTCCTCCTGTGCCTCAAGGAGTACACGGCCCTGGCCAGCCCATTGGCCTGGATGCCAATGCATTGGCGGAATGTTCTTCCGTGAGCGCGAGGACAGAGCGGGCAGGGGAACGGCCGCTCTCGTCGGGCCCCCTGCCTCGAAGGTGCCTCCTGGCTGTTAAGCTCCGCCCTGACTTGTCACTCGCTCGCCTGCTCGCACTGACCGCTGCCCTCCTGGCCTCCCAGGCCTTCGCGGAGCGTGCTCCGCCCTTCGACGTGACGGACCTGGAGGGCCGCCGCTACACGCTGGGCGCCCTGTCGGGGAAGATCGTCGTCCTGAACTTCTGGTTCAAGGACTGCCCGCCCTGCCGTCACGAGCGCAGGGCGCTCAACCGCGTCGTCGCCCGCTACCAGTCCAACCCGGGCGTGGTGTTCCTGGCGCCCGCGCTCGACAAGGCGGACGAGCTGCGGCCGTTCCTGAGCAGGTACCCGCTCCACTATGCCGTCATCCCCGAGGCCGAGGAGCTGGCGGAGACATACGGCGTCTCGGGCTTCCCGACGCACGTCGTCATCGGGCGTGACGGGAACATCGTCGAGCGGTGGACGAGCGCCACCGATGCGTTCCTCCGCCTCACCGAGGCCATCGACTCGCAGCTCGAGCCGCCCCAGGCCAGGAAGGCCCGTGCGCCCACCATCGTCCTGCCTGCCCAGGGCAGTCCGGTATGGGAGTCTCCCCTCCTCGTCAGTCCCGAGCGACCCGTTCGGGGCGGGACGGTGAAGCTCTACTACGCGCCAGCGTCCCTGCAGCACCCCGCCGAGGCCCTGGTCGCGTGGGACGTGCACGGAGATGGCTCCTTCACCCAGGGCGTGGCGCCCATGCGCCCGCGAGGCGTGCTGCTCTCCTACGAGCTGAAGCTCCCCGAGGATGCGACGCTCGTGCACCTGCGCGTGCTCTCGCGTGGGGACAGGCGGTTCATCGAGCACACGCTGCCCATCTCCGACGCGCAGGGCCGGCCCGTGCGCAACGCCTTCGTCGACGTGGGCGCCTGTGGCATCCCTCTTCCCATCGAGCGTGAGCTCGAGCACCACCCTCACAGCCCCTTTGCCCTCCTGGCCCGGCTCGAGGAGCGGCTGGGCCCACCCGCCCATGCCTCGGAGCTGGCTCCCGGGGAGCTGCGCGAGCTGCTGAAGACCGCCGAGGGCACGGCGCTGGAGCTGCTCGCCATCACCGTGGATGCGCTGCTGCTGGCGCGGGACTTCAAGAACGTGACGCAGGTGCTCGACCACATGGTGCGACTCGAGCCCGGCGCCTTCCTCACCCGCCGGGCGTTGTCCCGACTGCTGACACAGCCCTATGGGGACGTCTCGCGGCAGTGGCCTCCCACGCTCCTGCCCTGGGCCTGGCAGGTGCTCGCCGAGCGGGATGATGTCTGGAGCCGCCTCGCCGCGAGCCAGAGCTCCGCCTCGGTGACGGACACCCTCATCGCGGAGCGGATCTGCTCCACCTGGAGGGCCGCCGAGCCCGACAACCCGCTCGCCCATGACTGCCTGGCTCGAGTCCTGGAGCAGCAGGGCCGCCTTCCAGAAGCGCTCGCCGCGAGCCGCGCCTCGCTCGAGGCCGCGAGCACCGGCAAGCTGCCCCTCTACCACCCTGGAGGCTGGAGCCAGGCGGCCAGGGCCCAGGAGGAGCTCTGGGCACGCCATGCCGAGCTCTCGCTGGAGAGCAGGGAGCTGGCTGGCGCGCCGGAGCCCTGAACTACCAGGACACCTGGCTGCTCAAGGGCGTGTCCGGAGTGCAGAGCTCGACGGCCAGCCGCCGGAGCGCCATCCTCAGCACGCCCGCGCAGGTCTCCTCATCGCCACAGCCCTCCATCGTGGCCTGGAGGCGCTCGAAGATCTCCCGGTTGTAGGACTCCGGATGCGGTGAGGCGTGGTCCCGGAGATAGATGAGGTTCGCGGGGTCTCGCAGGCTCATGCCAGCCTGCTCGAACAGCTCCTCGAAGCGAGGCGTCCACGGCTCACCGCCCTCGGTCTCCTCGAAGCTCGTCCTCGTGGCGATGCGGTGCGCGGTGCCGCCCTCCTCTTCACCCGAGACACAGAGGCCCGGCACCTCCGGAGGGTCTTCCTCCACGGGGAACGCGGCTACCGCCGGGCGCTCGTGCCAGGAGCCCTCCTCGCAGGCCAGGAGCCGGTCGAGCACCGCGAGCTCGCTCGGGTCCCCCTTCTCCCGCACGCGAGCCTCCATGCCCAGGTTGATGAGCTCCATCCAGAGGCGCATGGCGTAGGCCCACTGCTCCTCCGTCGTCACGACCCTGCGCAGGTTCGGCTCGTTCTGGGCCAGGGACAGGCCTGGCTCGAGCCTCAGGCGTCGCGCGAGCGACTCGATGACATGGCGCTGCTCCGGGCGCGCTCCCGACAGCATCTCGAGGATGGGGCGGGTGTAGAGCTCGTCCCTCTCCTCGTCCTTCGCCCGACGCTGCAGCCAGACCTCCGAGGTGGAGACGGGAAGGTCCGAGGTCTGCCCATCCACCTTCGCGAAGGCATGGGCCTCCGCGAAGCTGACGCGCCCATCCTGGTCATAGTCCGCCGAGTCGACGGGCTGCCCCACGCGGCTGACCCCGCTCAGGCCGGCGAAGAAGCTGGAGCTGTAGTCGCGGTAGTCCGCCTCATCCACCTCGGGGGTACAGCCCACGGAGGTGCGCTCCTTCACCGTCGCGAAGAAGCCGCAGCGGGCCTGCGCGGCCACGGGTCCCCGCGAATCTCCGCCCTGATAGATGAAGTTGGCGAAGGAGCCCGCGTAGCACTGGGACATCACCGCCACCACGGGCGTGTCGGGCGAGAGCTGATCCAGGGCCCGGGACAGGGCGCGCACGCTCAAGGAGCGCTCTCCCCACAGCACCAGGTAGTTGTTGTTCGAGTTCTCGGGGTTCAGGCCGCCGTGCCCCGTGAAGTAGAGGAAGATGGGCCGCTGGGGCTTCTCCTGGAGGGTCCGGCGCCACCACTCCTGGAAGCTGGTGCGCGTGGAGGGCCCCTGGAGGTGGGGAATCTCGGGCGCCTTGAACCGCACCTTCCCGTCCTCACCCAGGTACCGGACGGTCTCCTGCCCGTCGTGGCCGTTGGCGAAGTAGAGGGTGGCGGTGGCCGGATCTCCCCCGAACAGCCGCAGCGTTCGCTGGAAGTAGAGCGCGTTCTTCTCCAGGGCGATCTCGTTGTGCGCCGGCTCGCCGCCGCCGCCCAGCACCAGGAAGTTGTAGCCGGGCTCGACACCCGCGCCGCCGAGCACCCAGACTCCCAGCACGCCTGCCACGATGTTGCTGACCATGGAGCCTCACGCCTCTGTCCCGAGCATGCTCCATCCCGCCGCGCTTTCCCAGGGAGGGGGTGGCGCGGAGGGACGCGAATTGGCGGGTGTGTCGAGCCATTGGCAGAGTGGTCCTCCATGAGTGGGGACGAAGAGCTGGCGGGCTGGCTGGCCCGCAACATCAAGGGGCTGCGGGAGGCGCGCGGGGCCACGCAGGCGCAGCTGGCGAAGCTGGCGGGGATTCCTCGGGCGACCTGGGCGCACCTGGAGTCCGGAGCCAGCAATCCGACCCTGGCCGTGCTCCACCGGGTGGCCAATGCGCTCCAGGTGTCCATGGAGGAGCTGGTGGCCCGCCCCCGGGCCAGCGCCCGGCACTATCCCCGCGAGAGCCTGCCGGTGCGGCAGCGGGGCGCGGGCATGCTGCGCAAGCTGCTGCCGGATCCGCTGCCGGGGATGGAGTTCGATCGGCTGGAGCTGCCCCCGCGCGTGCGCATCGCGGGCGTGCCGCACACCCCAGGCACGCGGGAGTACCTGGCGTGCGAGGTGGGGCAGCTCGCGCTGGTGGCCAGCGGCGAGCGCTTCGAGCTCCAGGCCGGGGACGTGGTCGTGTTCCGTGGGGACCAGAAGCACTCGTACGAGAACCCCGGAGACAGGACCGCGGTGGGCTACTCGGTGGTGCTGCTGGCGCCTCCGCTGCGGTAAGTCAGGGCTGGCCGCCCGAGGTGCCCGTCACGGCGCGCAGCAGCGCCATGGGCCCCACGGCGCGAACGCGCTCGAGCTGCTCGCGGTTCTTGACCAGCAGCGAGCCGGCGAAGGCGAGCGCATTGAGCGAGATGGAGTCGAACGTCTCCTGGGTGCGAGGCACCACCAGGGTCCACTCGCGCGTGGCCAGCAGGTTGTACGGCGTCCCGGCCTGCTCGCAGCCCACCTCGCGCAGCAGGCGCAGATAGGTGGCGTGCGCCTGGTCCGCGTCCTGGGGCGCAGGCCCCAGCGCATGGCGGAAGGGCAGCCGGCCTCGGGCGATGGCCTCATCCATGGGCGTGCGCAGGCCCGCGGCGGCCAGCGGGACGGGGACGAGCTGAAGGTGCTTGTGGGGCTGGCTCGCACCCGCGAGGCGCCCACCATTATAGAAGGCGAGCGAGTCGAACTCGGCCATGCAGGCGAGCAGGGCCTCGAAGTCGGCGAGGGTGAGGAGCGAGTCCTGCTCTTCGTAGGCCTGGGTGACGAGCAGGGCGTGGTGGTCGAAGACGTTGAACTTGTTCAGCAGGCACGCGTGCGCGGGGGGCACGAGGGAGACGAACAGGTCCTCCTCATAGGGAGGGATGAACGGGTTCTTGGGCGGCTTCCCGTCGGAGGGGGGCTGCACGGCCCGGGCCTTGCGCTCCAGGTTGGACACGACCCGGACGAGGAAGGGGACGCCCTCGTCCTGGATGACCTCCACCTCGGTGTGGATGGGCACCAGCGCGCCACTGGCGAGCGCCCGCGCCGTACGCTCGACGACGGTGCGCCAGAGGGTTCCTCTCTCGAAGTTGGGAGAGCGCTCGACCATGAGTCTCATCGTAGTCCCGCTCCATTCCAGAGGAGCACCGAGAGCGTCAAGCGGCGTCCCTGCCATAGTACCAGGCCGTCAGCGCGAGCCGTGGCGCGTACGCGGGGAGGACCTCGTGCTCCAGCCTCTCACTGAGGAACACCACCACGCGATCCAGAATGGGGGCCACCTCCAGCGTCCCGTCGTCCAGGTAGAGCCGGAGAAGCCCTCCGTGCTCCGGCTGCCAGTCCGGGTTGGCGTAGTAGATGGCCGTCACGCGGCGGTTCGACTGTCCGGGGAAGGCGTCGCGGTGGCGCACGTAGCGCGCTCCGCCGCCCGGATAGTGGGCGAGCTGCAGGTCGAAGCGGCCGAGCCCCAGGTAGGCCCCGGTGGAGAGGGCCTCGCCCAGCTCGGCGAAGGACTGCCAGAGCGAGCCCAGGGCGGTGTCCGGCCCGGGCACGACCCAGGTGATGAAGTCTCCGCGCACGGTGGTGTCCTCGGTCCGGTCCGCGCCGCGGCGGATGCCCGCGGGCTTGAGGCCTCCTGTCTGCGCGCGCTGCCGGGCCTCGGCGTGGACGGAGCTCGCCCGCTCCCTTCCCAGGAAGGTGTCCCGAACGAAGAAGCCCTTCGTGCCCAGCGCCGCGATCTCGTCGTCCCGAAGCTCCATGTGTTCACCCCGCACCGTGCCTCAGAGCGAGGGCGCTGTCAGCCAGGGTAGAATGGGTCCATGGGGAACGTCCTGCGCATCCTGGTCTTCATTGGAGCCGTGGCGCTCGGTGCGCTCGGCGCGTTCATCGTCCTGCGGCCCCAGGCGCGGCCCTTGCCCGACCCGCCGGCGCTCGTGCTCCAGATGCGCGAGGTGACGCGGCTGGAGACGCTCGATGTCTCCCTCTACAAGAAGGTGACGTTCAGCCCGGAGCCGGTGGCCTCGGACGCGCTCTGGAAGGACGTCATCAACTGGGCGGCGTACTCCATCCACACGCCCCGGGGCCGGGCCATCGTCTTCGCGGACGTGCACCTGGGCTATGACTTCCAGCGCATCGACACCTCGAATCTCCGGGTGACGGGCTCGCGGGTGGATGTCGTGCTTCCGCCGCTGGAGGTGAAGGTGGAGCTGCGTCCGGGGGAGACGGAGATCATCGACTCGAACCTGAACAGCGAGCAGACCGCGCATCTGCTGGAGAAGGCCCGTCTCGCCTTCGAGCGCGAGGCGAGCAATGACCAGCGGCTGAAGGAGCGCGCGCGTCAGTCCGCCGAGCGCTCGTTGCGAGGCCTGTTCCTGTCGCTGGGTTTCAACGAGGTGCGCTTCGTGGACCAGCTGCCGAAGGCCTCGGCGGGCTGAAGCGGGCCGAGCTACTGAGCCGTGGGCCCCAGGACATCCGAGAGTTGCGTGGCCTTGAGGGCCAGATCGAACCACCGATCGAGGGTAGTGAGGTCCGTGCAGGACAGGATGAGCTTCCGGGACTCCACGTCGACCTGTACGCCCCGCGCCGCGAGAATCCGGAGCACGTCCTCCGCTCTCCCCTCCGCTCTCCCCTCCGCTCTCCCTTCAGCCTGGCCCTTCTGCCGTCCTCTCTCGAAGTGCTCTTCACCCCAGCCCAGCATCAGCTCCTCCATTCGCTGAGTACCCACGATGGATTTTAGCATTCCCACTGTGGCGTCTCGTGCGCCCTCGTGCCCCACAAGCAACAAATAGTGGAAGACCACACTCAATTCCTCGATGCCATTGGATGTGGCCTGCACCTGGATGAACAGCTCCCTCCAGCCCGGGAGCTGCTCGGCGAGTTCTTCGGAACGTCCATAGCGCAGCGCCAGCAGCGCCAACCGGGCCTGCGGAGGACCCGGTCGCGCCATGAGCGCCTCCGCGCGCTCGGTTGTCAGGTCATCCAACAAATACTCGAATCGCGGCGCGAGCGTCCTCCACAGTTCCACCTGCTCGCCCTCAACCGGCACATCGAAGAGTTCTTCCACCCGACGGGGAGCGCTCCAGGCGCCACCCGGCCCGTGGCGCAGCGCCATCCATCGATCCACCGAGGACTGGTGCTCCAGCAGCAAGTAGAGCAACACCGGCCGTCCCCCGGACGAACGGGCTGAAAAGAGCAGATCGGTCTCGGTCTCCCGCAGCTCCGGGTCGACGACCGAGCCCGACTCTCTCCGCAAGCTCGACCAGTCCACCTGAGCCACCACATGTAAAGGCAAGGCCGCGCGGAGCTCAGCAGCGGCCCGCTCGGGGTGCTCGAAGGTGAAGCGAATGAAGAGGTCGTGCGGACCGGACATGGCTCGCAGCGCCAGAGCACAAAGCGGGCCAGCGACTCCTCGCAGGGAACACCCCGGCCTCCGCGTCCACTGCGCGCGACTACCGTCTCATCCGGGAGACACCTCCCCTGGCGCTGAGACGCAGCCCCTGACTCAGAGCAGGGTCAGTCCCTCGGCGGTGAGGCGGAACAGGCCCGGGATTCCATCCGGTGCATGTCCCAGCTTCGCCAGCGTCTCGCACTCCGCCGCGTCCGACTCACGGCACACGAGCGCGAACTCGCGCCAGCCCAGGCTCACCCGCAGCGGCCCCTCTCCCGCCTGGAGCGCCAGCCGCCGCCGCTGCTCGGCCGTGAGCAGCCGCGCCCCGTCGTGTCCGTCCCCCTCTGCCACCGCCCAGAGCCCGCTGAACGTCTCCGCCAGCCGCACCACGCCTCGGTCCACCACCACCGGACGCACCGGCGCCGGCTTCGCCTCCAGGTTGCGCCAGGCCGCCCTGTCCACCGTGTCCACCGTCAGCCCCGTGGCCGCCAGCGCCGACTCGGGCAGGTAGCGCACGTACTCCGCGTCCTCCAGCACGTAGAACACCTCGAGCCCCGCCGGGCCCGAGCGGTGCACCGCCCCCACCGCCTGCGCCTCGAAGCCCGCTGGCCGCAGCACTGGGCGCACCCCACGCTCCAACGCCGTCACGTCCTCGCCCAGCCCCGCCCTCATCCCACCGAGCTGCGCGGCCAGCTTCTCCACATGGGCCGCCAGCCCCCGCTTGCCGCCGCGATAGGCGCCGTAGAGCGAGCCCACGTTCACCCTCGCCACCTCGCCTCCAGCCAGCTTCACCAGCACGTCTCGCCCCTGCAGGCGGAACTTCACCCCCGCTCGCCGCAGCGCCGCCGCCAGCGCCGCGTTGAACTCCGGGCGCAGCACCTGCTCCTCCGCCAGCGCCTCCGCCGGGAGCTCCACCGCCTCCAGCTCCTCCTTCAGGAGCCGCGCCTCCGCGTCGAACGGATCCCTCTCGAGCACGTCCCGCACGTACTGCTGCGCCCGCCCCTTCTCGCCCCGGCGCAGCGCCAGCACCGCCAGCACCTTGACCGCCTCGGGGTCTCCCGGGCTGAGCACCAGCGCCTCGCGCAGCACCTCCTCCGCGTCCCCGTGCCGCTCCAGCCCCAGCAGCGCACGCGCCAGTCCCAGTCGGACCTGCAGCTCCTTCGGAAAGTCCCTCCGCAGCCGCTCCATCAGCGGCAGCGCCTCGCGCTCCGCTCCCGCGTTGACGAGCGCATGCGCCACCGTCAGCCACAGCGTGGGCCCCGCGCTCCCCGCCGCGGCCTCACGCAGCGCGGACAGCTCCGAGTCACTCAGGACCTCGCCCGCCTCCACCTTGCGACGGAGGCTCTCCAGGTTGGCGCTCACACCGCGACTCTAGTGGGTCAGCCCGTCCGCCCCAACCTTCTCCCCATCCGATGGAGACTCGGCAGGCGTGGGCTCGGCCGTGGGCGTCTCGGACTGGCTGAGGAACTCATCCAGCGCCCCCACGTCGATGGGCTTGCGGAACACGGCGTCCACCAGCGCCAGGTTGGCGCGGTTCTGCCCGCGCACGTCCATGCCCGTGACGATGGCCAGCAGCGCCTCGGGCGTGCGCTTGCGCAGCTCGCGCGCCAGCTCCCAGCCGGAGATGTCCGGCATCAGCGCGTCCAGCAGGGCCGCGTCGTAGCGCCGACGCTCCCACAGCTGCAGCGCCACCTCCGCGCTCTGGGCCATCTGCACGTCATAGCCCTCGTCCCCCAGCACCTCCGCCAGCATCCGCGCGTTGTCGATGTCGTCGTCCACCACCAGCACCCGGCGCGTCTGCTGGAAGCGGCGCGGGCCGGTCGGGCTCACCTCGGCGCGCGCCTCCGCCTCATGGACCTCTCGCGCACGCGGCAGCCGCACCACGAAGGCGCCACCCTTGCCGCCCTGCGCGTTCTCCACCGTCAGCTCGCCGCCCCAGCGCTGCACCTGGGCCCGCACCACCGCCAGCTGCAGCGCCGCCTGAGGCGCCCCAGCATCCCGGTTGAGCGGATCGAACATCCGCGACAGCTCCTCCATAGCGTACGTCGGGCCCTGATCCTGGATGCGCAGCGCCAGCCGGTCCGTCCCCTCGGCCTGGGTGGTCAGCTCCAGCCGCCCGCCCTGCTCCATGCGGTCCCTCGCCGACAGCAGCAGGCTCACCACCAGCTCGCGCAGGAACCCGGCATCGGCCCGCACCGCTCCCGGGTTCCCCAGGTGCAGCTCCACCCCCACCGGGCGCGCTCCCCGCTCCAGCTCGCCGCGCGCCAGCTCCATCGCCTCGCGCACCACCGTGTCCAGCGACACGTCCGTGAGCACCTCCTCGGTGCGCTGCACGTTGAACTCCTGCAGCCGGCCCACCAGGTCGCCAATCTGCCCCACCGTCTTGTCCAGCGCGTCCAGGTGCTCGGGCTTGAACTCGCGCCGCAGCAGGGTGATGCGCAGGCGCAGCACGTTGAGGAAGTTGTTGAGCGCGTGCGCCGCCCCACTGGCCAGCTGCCCCAGCGCCTGCGCCCGCGTGCGCTGCAACAGCCGCCCCTGCAGCCGCCGCAGCTCGTCGTGGGCGTTCATCAGCTCCTTCGTCTTCGTGGCCGCCTCGGTCCGATCCGTCAGCGTCTGGATGACGCCGGCCAGCTCGCCGCCCTCCTCCCAGATGGGCGTGGCGCTCATCTCCAGCGAGGCCTCGCCACCGCCAGGGCGCTCCACCACCATCATCACCCCGCGCACCGGCCCGCGCTCCTTGATGGCGCGCATGAACGGCATGTCCGTCACGCGGAAGGCCTCTCCCGACGGGTGGCGCGCATGCACCTGGGCCAGCACCGGCGCCAGCGAGTTCAGGGCGCGGGCCCCCACCACCGAGCGCATGGGCACCCCCATGAGGCGGCTGACCGGCGGCGTGGCGAAGGAGACGCTCCCGTCCTCCTCCGCCAGCAGGATGCCCACATCCATGTGGTAGAGGATGGACTCCATCACCGCGGCCTCGCGGAAGCGCACCTCCTCCGTCCTCAGCACGCGCGCATACGAGGCCTGGGCCGACGCGTTCGCCTCCCCCACCAGCTCGGTGACGAACTCCGCCACCTCCGGCTCCAGCTCTCCCCCATGCCGACGGGTATAGACGCGGAGCAGCACCTCCTCGAGCGCCTTGAACTCGCGCACGAGATCCTCGGGCTCGAAGCGCTGATCGTACCGGAAGGCCCCATGGGGCCTGACCACCTCCGGCCAGAGCCGCAGCACGTCGTCGGGCCGATCGCTGAGCAGGCGAGCCAGCTCATCCAGCAGCCGGCGCAGCGGTGCGCGCAGGTCCCTGCCAGGCAGGTCCAGCTCGTACAATTCCTCCCGGAGGCGCTTGGCCCACAGGCGCGCGATGCGCTCGCGCTCCTCCTGGACCAGGCCGGCCAGGGCTTCGATGGTCTCGTCGGGCTTCACGTCAAGGCAGCAAGGTGGACACGGCAGGCAGCCATGACCAGTCCGGGCAGGCAGGCAGGCGAGCTGCCTGGAACCCCTGGCCTCCGCAAGGCTCCAGGGGCTCCTTAACGTTGAGCGTCAGGGATGCGAGTCAACAACCGGGACAAGAACGGGCTCGAGACGCTCACGCTCTCCGACACGGCCATGGCCCAGCTCTACCGTGGCGAGCTGGGCCGCTCGGACAAGTGGCGCACCCGCCTGGACACGACGACCAACTGGGCGCTGACGACCACGGCCGCCGTCATCTCCTTCGGCTTCGCCAACCAGAGCAGCCCCCACGTGACGTTCCTGGTGGGCATCTGGATGGTCATCTCGTTCCTGCTCATCGAGGCGCGCCGCTACCGGTACTACGACTTGTGGAACCGGCGGGTGCGCCTGCTCGAGGACGGGTACTGGGCCCCCATCCTCCGCCACGAGCCGGTGGACCCGGACGCCCTGCGCGAGCTGGCCGCGGAGATGTCCCGGCCGCAGATCCACCTCTCCCTGTTCTCGGCCATCTCCACGCGCCTCAACCGCGCCTACGGGCCCATCCTCATCGTCCTGCTGCTCAGCTGGTTCGTGAAGGTGTACAGCCACCCGCAGCCCCCGGACTCCTTCGGCGAGTTCGTGGAGCGGGCCCACGTGGGCCCGGTGAGCGGTGGCGTCGTGATGGGCATCGTGGCCGTGCTGTCCCTGCTGGCGGCCTATCTGTTCATCTCCTCATACTTCGTCCGCGCGCCACTGGGCGAGTTGCGGCCCCGCCACCGCTCCCGCCGCTCGGCGCTGCTGGAGTCGTTCTACCGGCCCTACGCGGTGCGCCGGCCGCGCCGCAGCCGGACGCCCCAGGCCTCCCGCCCGCCGGACAGCACGCCGCCGATCATCCCCCCGCCCCACTGAGGTCGACGGGTACCCAGCCGGCGGAGCCGCCCCTGGGCTCGCCGGGACGAGGGCACCTTGTGGCTCCCATCAGTCCGAGCGCGAGGACAGGCGTTTCCTCCTTCCGGGGCCCGGACTTTTGTGGCTTGAATCCACGCCCATGGCGAACCGCACTGTCACGATCATCAATGGCGACGGCATCGGCCCCGAAGTGATGGCGGCCACCATCCGGGTCCTCGAGGCCCTCAAGCTCCCGCTCGACTACGAGTACAAGGACGCGGGAACGGAAGTCATCGCCAAGTACGGCACCAACCTCCCGCACGAGACGGTGGAGGCGGTGCTGCGCAGCGGCGTGGCCCTCAAGGGCCCCACCGGCACCGTGGTGGGCGGCGGCATGCCGTCGGCCAACGTGGGCCTGCGCAAGCGGCTGGACCTGTACTCCTCGCTGCGCCCCGTCAAGAGCGTGCCCAGCGTGAAGACGCGCTACGAGAACGTGGACCTCATCGTGGTGCGCGAGAACACCGAGAGCCTCTACGCCGGCCTGGAGCACATCATCGTCCCGGGCGTCGTCGAGTCGCTGAAGATCATCACCGAGAAGGCCTCCACCCGCATCGCCCGCTTCGCCTTCGAGTACGCCAAGAAGAACGGCCGCAAGAAGGTGACCTCCGTCCACAAGGCCAACATCATGAAGCTGTCGGACGGCCTCTTCCTGGACTGCACCCGCAAGGTGGGCCGCGAGTTCCCGGAGATCCAGTACGAGGAGGTCATCATCGACAACCTCTGCATGCAGCTGGTGAAGGATCCGACGCGCTTCGACGTGCTGGTGCTGGAGAACCTCTACGGCGACATCGTCAGTGACTTGTGCGCCGGCCTGGTGGGCGGCCTGGGCGTGGTACCGGGCGCCAACATCGGCGAGCGCACCGCGGTGTTCGAGGCGGTGCACGGCACGGCCCCCGACATCGCCGGCAAGGGCATCGCCAACCCCACGGCGCTGATGATGTCTGCGGTAATGATGCTGGACTGGCTGGGCCTGCGCGACGAGTCCAAGCGCATGGAGAACGCCATCCAGAAGGTCTACACCGAGGGCAAGGTGCGCACCGGCGACCTGGGCGGCAGCGCCAACACGCGCGAGTTCACCGACGCCATCATCGCCGCGCTTTAATTCCCGCGGAAACGCGGCGCCGGCTCGGACGTCTCCAGGGGCATGCAAAAGCTCACTGTGCTGTTCACCCTCGCGGCGGTCACCCTCGGAACCGCCGCCCTCGCGGAGCCTGTCATGTCCTTCTTTGAGCTGAAGACGAACCGCCTCAACGGCAAGTCGGAGAACCTCGCGGACTACAAGGGCAAGGTGCTCCTGGTGGTGAACACCGCCTCCGAGTGCGGCTACACGCCCCAGTACGCCGGGCTGGAGAAGCTCTGGGGCTCCTACAAGGACAAGGGCGTGGTGGTGCTCGGCTTCCCCTCCAATGACTTTGGCGGGCAGGAGCCGGGCTCCTCGCAGGAGATCGCCAGGTTCTGCGAGCTGCGCTTCAAGGTCTCCTTCCCCATGTTCGAGAAGGTGAAGACCAAGGGCGAGGGCCAGTCCCCCGTGTACGAGTTCCTCGCGCGCAAGCACGGCGCGCCCAAGTGGAACTTCCACAAGTACGTGGTGGGCAAGGATGGCCAGGTGAAGGCCGCCTTCCCCAGCTCCGTCGAGCCCGAGAGCCCCGAGCTGAAGAAGGCCCTCGACAGCGCCCTGGCGGAGTGATGGCAGGGCTGCGCGAGCGGCTCGCGAGGGCGAGGGACGCCTGGTACCGGGCCCGCCAGCGGTGGTGGATTCGCTGGGGCGTGGACCTGGCCGTGGCGGCCCTCCTCTTCATGGCGGTGATGGCCTGGCAGACGCGCAACCTGCCCGGCGCCGGCACGCTCGCGCCCGACTTCC
Source organism: Hyalangium gracile (assembly GCF_020103725.1). Taxonomy (NCBI): domain Bacteria; kingdom Pseudomonadati; phylum Myxococcota; class Myxococcia; order Myxococcales; family Archangiaceae; genus Hyalangium; species Hyalangium gracile. The sequence continues at coordinate 56,287 of NZ_JAHXBG010000042.1, forward strand.
AGCTGCGCACCCTGGCCGGTGAGCAGGTCCGCCTGTCGGACCTGCGCGGCAAGCCGGTGCTGCTCGCCTTCTGGGCGCCCTGGTGCGGGGTGTGCAAGGTGGAGTCCTCCACGCTGTCCGCGGTGCGGCGCACGGTGGGGGACCGGGCCCATGTGCTCACCGTGGCCGTGGCCTACGAGGACGAGGCCGACGTGCGGCGCTTCGTCCAGGAGCAGGGCGCGGACTACCCGGTGCTGCTCGGCGAGTCCGGCCTGTCGCGCTCGTTCCGCGTGGACCGCTTCCCCACCACCTTCATCCTCTCTCCGGACGGCCGCATCGAGCAGGCGACCGTGGGCTACACCACGCGGCTGGGGCTGCTGTGGCGGCTGTGGCGCGCCTCCTGAGCAGCCGGCCCGCCAGCCCATGACGGACGGGCCAACACGCGGGCGTTTGTCTCGTGCGTTGGAGATCGCGATCGTGCTTTCCTCCCACGAGCAGTCGAACCCCAGAGGTGATGGACGATGCGCGCGGTGGTCTTCGAGCACGATGAGGATGCGGGCGTAGCCCTGCTCGGACCGGTGTTGCAGCAGGCGGGTTTCACCCTCGTGAAGCGCTTCCGGACGACGCGCCGCGAGGACGTGGACGCCGAGCTGGTGGTGGTGATGGGCGGCCACATGGGCGTCTACGAGGCCGACCAGCACCCCTTCCTGCGCGAGGAGATCGCCCTGCTCTCCGAGCGGCTCGCCAACGAGCGGCCCTGCCTGGGCATCTGCCTGGGCGCCCAGATGCTCGCGGCGGCGGCCGGCTCGGAGGTGTTTTTGGGCAAGAACGGCTTCGAGGTGGGCGCCCTGCCCGTCCGGTGGACCCAGGACGGACTGAAGGACCCCGTGATTGCCGGCGTCAAGCCCAAGACGGTGGTGGCCCACTGGCACCAGGACTCCTACAAGCCCGTACCGGGCGCCACGCTCCTGGCCTCCACGGACCGGTACACGCAGCAGGCCTTCCGGCTCGGCAAGTCCTACGGCTTCCAGTTCCACATGGAGCTGGGCGCCGCGGACCTGGAGCGCTGGCTCACCACGGGGAACGACTCGCTCACCCAGCGCGTCAAGAATGTCCAGGAACTGCGCACGCAGCTTCCCAAGCTGAAGGCCGCCGAGGCGGAGATCATCGAGCTGCAGCACCGCCTCGCGAACCACTTCGCCAAGGCGGTGCGCTGAAAGGAGCTGCAACATGGTGACAGGCTGGCTGGGAGCACTCGGCATGGGGCTCACGTTGGTGACGGCGGCCACTCCGCCGAGCATCCAGCTCCCGAAGGCGGTCTGCACCCTGCGCGGGGCCTGCATCACCCTCCCGGAGGAGGAGCGGATGGAAGGCAGCGTCTCCCTGCTCCACATGGAGGAGAAGCTGCCTCGGCGGATCGCGGCGGACGGCGCCTTCGGGCTGTGGCTCGCCTGGCCCATGGCGGCCGAGCAGCGGACCCAGTTCGTCCATCGCTCGATCGACTTCGGGCTCACGCAGAGCACGCCCGCGGGCCACTTCGAGCTCTTCGTCCCTTCGTTGACCCTCGTGCGCCGCGAGGCGGGTGAGGAGCCCGCGCTGCTCGCCCATGTCTCCTTCGATCCGACCGTGAAGGCGCCCCTGGCGGCAGCGGTGAGCGAGTTGGTCGCCGACGCCCAGGCGCGTGGCCTGCTCACCTCGGAGCAACAGCAGGTCCTCACGGCCCGCCAGAAGGCGCTCGAGGGACGTCTGCCGGAGCTGATACGCGCGCTGGACGCCTTCCGCGCGAAGCCAGCCGACCCCAAGGCGCGAGCCACCTTCCTCTCCACCCTGGCCGCCTTCCCCGGCGAGGAGATGGACCTGGGCGCGCGAGCCATCGCCCCCGAGACCTTCCTCACCCCGGCGCAGCGCACCGAGCTGCGCAAGGCCGGCCATGAGGTGCAGGGCAGGCGCTGGCTGGAGTACTCCGGGCCGCCGTCACGCGCGTACCGGCTCCACGTCCAGGCCTGCTCGGTGGAGCAACTCGTGCGGGAGTGGAACGCCGGCCTGCGCGGTCCGAGCACGGGCATCGAGGCTCTCCCCCGCCCCGCGCTGGACTTCGATCGAGCCCATCGTCACGACGACGTCAGCTTCACCCTGGACGTGCGCAATGACGAGGGCATCACGCGGATGGATCAGGTGCTCCAGCGTCTGCTCGAGCTGCCGGGGGTACGACGAGCTCCGGGCCCTGCCCTGCCTCCGCCGCGCTGAAGGGGGCACGGCCCGAGAGGCTCGCCTCCGCCGCCGCGCGCAGCCGCGTGACGAGCTGGCGGAGCAGCGGGTTGGCGCGGACCTCGGGCTCCTCCTCCAGCGCCACGAAGCTGGCCAGCGCCGTCTCCTGGTCTCCCAGGCTCGCCTCCACCTCCGCCCGGTGCGCGGCGAACCGGAGCGCATGCCACCGCGCCACCTCCCGCAGCGCGGAGACGGCCTCCGCCAGCCAGTGTCTCGCCTCCGCCAGCCGCCCCAGGGCCTGCTCGGCGCGGCCCAGCTCGCCCATCGCCTTGCCCTCCAGGCCGCGCACGCCGAGCTGTCTGCCCATACGCACGCACACCAGCAGGTGCTCGCGCGCATCCAGGGCGCGGCCCTCCTCGAGCAGGAAGCAGCCGAGGTGCAGCCGCGCGAGCGTGTGGCCCGCCTGATCGCCCACGCTGGCGGCGCGAGTCATCGCCTCCGTCACCTGCGCCACCGCCTCGGCCATGCGCCCGGCTTCCGAGAGCGCCACGGCGCAGTGCGTGGAGAAGCCCACCTCCAGCGTCATGTCTCCCACGGCGCGGAACAGCTCCCGCGCGGCCGTCAGGTGGGGGAGGGCCGCCTCCGCTCCCGCGCGGACCTGCTCCAGCAACCCGAAGTGGCCTCGCGCGTAGGCCTCCAGCCATCGGTCGGCTCCCGACGACAGCCGCTGCGCCTGCTGGATGAACTCCCAGGCCGCCGCCACCTCTCCCTGGTGGCGTGCCACGATGGACAGGTCCACCAGCACCCGCTTCTCCCCGGCCACGTCTCCGCCTTCACGCAGCAGGGCGCGGGCCTGCTCCAGATCGGCTCGCGCGGACTCGGGATGGCCCGCCTCCAGGTGGAGCCGGCCACGGACCGCGAGGATGGCGGCCAGGCGCCCCGAGGCCACCGCCACGGAGTCGGCCAGCCCGATGGCCCGCTCCAGCCGACCGAGCAGCAGGCTGATGGGCCCCCGGACGAGGATGTCCGGCTCCAGCGCCTCCAGCGCCTCCAGCGCCAGCTCCACGGAGCGCGGAGTGGCCGGCACCACGGCGAGGGCGCTGTCACAGGCGGCCAGCAGGTTCTCCCGCTCCAGCGCGAGCCGGCGCAGCGCCTCCGCGCCTCCCGTGCCGCGCACCCGCTCCCGCAGGCCTCGCGCGAGCGCCACGTGCCACTCGGCATGCCGGGACACCAGCTCGGCCTCGCCCCCGAGCGCCTGGAGCCGCTCCGCCGCGTACTGGCGAATGCTCTCGTACATCGCCAGGCGTCCCTCTCCGCCAGGCCCTTCTTCCTCCTGGGCTCGCAGGAGCGACCGGGCGCGCAGCGACTGGAGCACCGCCCTCACCTCGGCCGAGCCCGCGGGCAGCATGAGCACCGCCTCGGCGGCCTCCAGCGTGAAGCCTCCGCGAAACACCGAGCACTGGGCCAGCGCGGCCCGCTCGGCCGGCTCCAGCAGATTCCAGGACCAGTCGATGGCGCCGCGCAGCGTGGCCTGGCGCGCCGAGGCATCCCGCCGCCCGCTGCGCAGCAGCTCGAAGCGGCGCGACAGCCGCTCGCGCAGCTGCCCCACGCCCAGCACGCCCGTGCGCGCCGCCGCCAGCTCGATGGCCAGGGCAATGCCGTCGAGCCGACGGACGATGTCCACCACGTGCGGCGCCTCCTCGGCCGTCAGCGCGAAGCTGCCTCGCACCTCCCGGGCGCGCTGGACGAACAGGCGCACCGCCTCCGAGCGGGCAATCACCTCCAGCCGTGTCTCCCCCGCCGCCGGCAGCGCCAGCGGGCCCAGGTCCAGCAGGCGCTCCTCGGGCAGCCCCAGCTCCTGTCGCGAGGTGACCAGGAAGCGCGCGCGAGGCGCCAGCGCGAGCCACCGCGCGAGGATCCGCGCCCCATCCCGGGTGGCCTGCTCCAGGTTGTCGAGGATGATCAGCACCCGCCCACAGTCGTTGAGCGCCAGGCCCAGCTGCTCCACCGCATCTCCCGCCGCCTCATCCCGCCCGGGAGAGATGCCGAGCGCCTGGCGAACGGTATGACAGAGCGCCTCCGCGCTCCTGGCCTGCTCCAGCTCGCACAGCCACACCCCGCCGTCCCAGGCGCAGGACTCCAGCTCCAGCCCGCCGAAGTGGGTGGCCAGCCGCGTCTTCCCCATCCCCCCCGGGCCCAGGAGGGTGACGAGCCGATGCCCTGCGCGGAACCACCGCCGCAGCGTCTCCAGCTCCGAGCTCCGGCCGATGAGGTCGGACTGCACGGCCGGCACGTTGCCCTGCCGCTCGCGCGCCGCCAGCGGCATCCCGAACCGCCTGTCCGACAGCGAGGCGGGGAGGACCTCCACCAGCGCGACGGGGCTCTCGATGCCCCTCAGGCGGAACGCTCCCAGCGGACGAGCCGAGTGCAGCCCCAGCTCCTCCTCCGAAATCCGAGCCCAGGCCGTGCCGCTCACCAGCACCTGCCCGCCGTGCCCCGCCGCCACCACGCGCGCCGCCGTGTTGACCACGGGGCCCAGGTAGTCCACCCGCCCGGTCCGCGCATCGACGCGCGGCTCCGGCTGGCCGAGGTGCACGCCCATGCGGACCCTCAGCCCCCGGTGCAGGAAGCCTCGAAGGCCCAATTCCTCCGCCGCCTCGGGCTGCGCGAGGAGCTCCTGGGGCCACGGCGCCTCGAACAGCGCCTCCTGCGCATCCAGGCACCAGCGCACCGCCTCCACCGGAGACGCGAACGCGAGCATGAAGGAGCCGCTCTGTGTCTTCACCTCATAGCCGGAGTGCCGCTCCAGCACGCCTCGCAGCACCTCTTCCTGAAGCTCGAGCGCGGCCCGCATCGCCTCCGGGCACCGCTCCCAGAGCCGGGAGGCGCTCGGTACGTCGGTGAAGACCAGCGCCACCGTCCCGCTCGGTGGCTCGCAGCGCGAGGCCCCCACCGCTCGCGTGAGGCTGGCCCGGCCGTCCCCCGACGCGGCCAACTCCTGTGCTGGAGACACCTCACCCATCGCCCGCCCCCACCTGTCACCCGACAGGAGAGGTACTGCCTGGGAGCACCTTGCGCACCTCCCACACCACACGAACCGTTGAAAGTGATCACACTTCGGCGCACACCGTCCCCTCGGGCCGGGACAATTCCCCAGTCATGGCTCGGACCTGGCGCATCCAGCAGTCAACGGTGGCGCTGCCCGAGCCTCAACACTGCTGGAGAGGACTGTCGCCTGGCCGGAAGACGCCCCGGGTCCGCCGGCGGCGGGAGCCTCTCAGAGCCGCCTCCGGGCCACACGTTTCTCTCAGAAGACGAGAGCCCCTCGGCCTGCGCGACTTCCTCACACATGAACACGAAGAGGGAAACTCACATGACACCGAGCCATCAGCTCCACCTGCTGCTTGCGGCCCTGGTGCTCGGCGGCTGCAGTCCCATCTCCGAGCCCTCCGAGCTCGTGTCCCATGAGCTTCAGAGCCGCGAGCTCCAGAGCCCCAACGGCCTGTCCGCCAACGGCCTGTCCGCCAACGGCCTGTCCGCCAACGGCCTGTCCGCCAACGGCCTGTCCGCCAATGGCCTGTCCGCGGCGGACTTCCAGGCCTGGTTCCAGAGCAACCCGACGGTGGCCGAGAGCGTGATGCGCTACCTGGTCCTCTGCGCGGCGCCCGCCGGCCAGACGCTCTCGTACACGGACGCGACCACCGGGCAGGGCTACTCCTGGAGCGGCCGGCTGGGCCTGGCTCCGGGCTGGAGCAGCGGTCAGCCCGCCACCGTCTCCGAGCAGCAGGTCATCTCCGCGTGCCTGGCCGCCCACGTCAACAAGTACGGCGTCCACATCCCCCTGTCCGTGCTGGGAAGGAGCGCCCAGGGTCAGCCCATCCCCTTCACGCTTCCGGAGCTGGTGACCTTCTCCCAGCGCGAGGCGTGCTTCTTCGGCAACCTCTTCACCCACCAGGGCATCTACGTCGGCAGCGACCGGGGCAACCTCAGCGCACGCGAGAGCTCGGCCCGGGCCTGCTCCATCTCGAGCAACGCGGGCAACGCGCGCACCACCGACTGCGCGCCCCTCATGTACGCCGGCACCTGCACCACCTTCTGCACGCTGGACGCCTCGAAGACGTACTACACCTCCTGCACCTACAATGGCGTCACGTACCGACCCATCACGACACGCCTGCGCCCGGACGACATCTACCTGTGTGGCGACGGGGTGTGTCAGATCTCCGAGAGCTGTGGGACTTCCACCCAGTACAACAACTGCCTGTTGGACTGTGGCGCCTGCCCGTGAGCCTCCGCTCCGGGAGCATCCCCTAAGCCCTTGAAACCTCGGTGCTGAGCGCCAGCAGGCGCGCCTCCCGGCGAGCCGTCTCGCTGGAGCCGTGCCCACCGTGGGCCAACCCCCACGCGCTGTCGCCTACCCGAAACCCGGGTTGTTCACGACCCAACTGGTGCACGGATTATCCATGCATGACTAGCTTTCTCAGTTTTTGATTATTAACCTGGTTCGCGGCAATAACGAGCATTCCTGTTCTTGCCGGATTCGAAGGGCTTCACGGCTGCTCCTCACTTCGACTCACCCAGCACGGGGGGACACATGCAGACCACTCGGACGACCCAGGGACACCTCTCCACGAGCCAGGCGCACACCCACGAAGGGCAGGTAGTCCCCCCGCTGATGGTGCTCCTGGTGTCGCTGGCCGCCGGCTGCGGGATGCCGGAGGAGTCCACCGACACCTCCTGGCAGCCCGAGCAGCAGCTGCAGGAGGTGGAGGGTGACAACGGCCTGTCCGTCAATGGCCTGTCCGTCAATGGCCTGTCCGTCAATGGCCTGTCCGTCAATGGCCTGTCCGTCAACGGCCTGTCGGCCACCAGCTTCCAGTCGTGGTTCCAGGGAGCCCCGGCGCAGGCCAACAGCGTGATGAGCTACGTGGTCCTCTGCGCCGCGCCCGCGGGCCAGACGTTCACGTACACGGACGCGACCACCGGGCAGGGCTACTCCTGGAGCGGCAAGCTGGGCCTGGCGCCCGGCTGGGCCAGCGGTCTGCCCGCCACCGTCGCCGAGCAGCAGGTCGTCTCCGCGTGCCTGGCCGCCCACGTCAACAAGTACGGCGTCCACGTCTCCATCTCCATGCTGGGGCGCAACGGCGACGGCCAGACCATCCCCTACAGCTCGCTGGAGCTGTCCACCCACGCGCGCCGCGAGGCCTGCCTCTTCGGCAACCTCTTCACGGGCCAGGGCATCTACGTGGGCAATGACGGGCCGGCGCTCAGCTCCACCCAGAGCTCCTCGCGGGCCTGCACGCTCGCGGACGGGGTGAACTCCGCGCGCGCCGCCGAGTGCTCGCCGCTCACGCCGGTCGGCTCCTGCGACAGCTACTGCACCCTGGATCCGTCGGGCACCTTCTACACCTCGTGCACGTACAATGGCGTCACCTACCAGCCCCTCACCACCCGGCTGCGCAGCCAGGACATCTACGAGTGCGGTGACGGCATCTGCCAGGTGACCGAGAGCTGCGGCACGTCCAACACGTACGACAGCTGCCAGGTGGACTGCGGCGCCTGCAAGTGAGCCTGGCTTCTCCCCCGCGGGCGTTCGCGCTACCGTCCGCTGCTCAGGGGAGCGAACATGAGCCGGGCCGATGACTTCGAGCGACAGGGCTTCCTCGTGCTGCCGGACTTCGTCCCGGCGGCCTCGTGCGACGCCCTGAAGGCTCGCGCCGAGGAGCTGGTGGCGGGCTTCCAGCCCGAGACGATCTCCATCTTCACCACCCACGAGCAGACGCGGACCTCGGACGAGTACTTCCTGTCCTCCGGGGACCGGATCCGGTTCTTCTTCGAGGAGGGGGCCTTCAACAAGGACGGCTCGCTGCGGCAGGACAAGGCGCTGTCGATCAACAAGCTCGGCCACGCGATGCATGACCTGGACCCGCGCTTCGACGCGTTCTCCCGCACGCCGGAGCTGGCCGCCCTAGCCACGGAGCTGGGCCTGAAGCAGCCGCTGCTGCTCCAGTCCATGTACATCTTCAAGCAGCCCTATATCGGTGGCGAGGTGAACAGCCACCAGGACTCGACGTTCCTCTACACGGATCCGCCCACGTGCCTGGGCTTCTGGTTCGCGCTGGAGGACGCCACGCTGGAGAACGGCTGCCTGTGGGCGCTGCCCGGCGGACACACGCTGGGCCTGAAGAAGCGCTTCGTGCGCGCGCCGGGAGGCGGCACCGCGTTCCAGGTGCTGGACGCCACGCCCCTGCCCCAGGAGGGCTTCGTCCCCCTGGAGGTGAAGAAGGGCACGCTGGTGGTGCTCCACGGGCTGCTGCCGCACAAGAGCGGCGCCAACACCTCGCCGAGGAGCCGCCACGCCTACTCGGTGCACCTCATCGACGGCGCGGCCAGCTATCCCGAGGACAACTGGCTGCGCCGCTCCCCGGAGATGCCGGCGCGAGGCTTCTAGGCGCCCTCGCTGGCCTGGGCCGGAGCCTGCGGCAGCGAGTGCACGTTGGCCCGCTGCGGGAAGGGCACGAAGAGGCTCTTGAGCCCGTAGGCGGCGAAGGCCGCGAGCAGGTCCGGCCGCATCAGCGCCTCCATGCCGCGGCGCATGTGCATCACCTCGTAGAACTGGCGGCACGCCAGCGTGTTCACCGAGGTGAAGTCGATCAGGGTGCCGAAGCCCCAGTGCAGCAGCCCCAGCCCCGGGTAGCGCTGGCCCTCCGCCTGCGGGTACTTCAGGTCCATGGTGGTGCCCATGCGCCAGGGGATGCCCAGCAGCCGCGCCAGCTTGTTCTGGAAGTCGCGCGACAGGCCCAGGATCGAACCCGGCGAGGACTGCGCCTGACGGGCGACGACCTCTCCGAGCAGCCGCGCGCTCAGGCTGCACACCGTCATGCCCTGACCGTAGACGGGGTTGAGGGCGCACACGGAGTCTCCCAGGAGGACGAAGCCCTCCGGGAAGCGCTCCATCCGCTCGTAGTGCAGCAGCCGGCTCGAGGGCACCTTGTGCATGACGGCCTCGCTGAGCGGCCGGGCGTCGCGGATGGCCTCCCAGAGGTCCGGCTTGGGCAGCGCGCGCGCGAACTCCAGGAAGCCCTCGTCCGTGGTGGGCGGGTAGTCACCGAAGTACCCGTGGAGCGTGACGAGCCAGCGTCCGCCCTCCACCTTCGCGATGAAGCCGCCGCGCCACTCCTCGGGCGCGCGGGGGAACACGGCCATCATCTTCCAGTCGCCCTTGTAGTGCGCGGGCGGCTCGAAGAACCGGCTCGTGTAGGCCAGCTGCAGGCCGACCTTCTCCTCCTCGGGCCTGCCGAAGCCCAGCGCCTCCAGCCAGTTGGGCGCGCGCGAGCCGCGGCCTCCGGTGTCCACGACGAGATCCGCGGTGAGCGTCTCCTCGCCCTCGGGCGAGCGCACCTTCACGCCCGTGACGCGGGTGCGCGCCTCATCCAGCAGCAGCCCATCCACCGAGCAGCCCTGGCGCAGCTTGACCTGGCGGAGCGCGCCGACGCGGCCGCGCACCTTCCACTCCAGCCACGTGCGCGTGCAGAGGATGAGCTCGATGCCGCTGACGTAGCGCGGCTTCCACGAGCCCGCCGTGTGCCAGGCGGCGTCGCGCCCCATGTCCATGCGCTCACCACCCTCGGCGTACATCTCCTTCACCAGCCCCGGGAAGAGAGACTCCAGGACCTGGAGCCCCGCATCGAGAAGGCCGTGGGCATGTCGTCCTTGAGGAACGCCCTTGCGCGCCTCGGGCCCATCGGGAGCCGGGTCCCTCTCGAGGACGATCACCTCCTCGAAGAAGTCCGAGAGCACTCGCGCGCCCAAGAGGCCCGCCATACTGCCCCCAATGACAACGGCTCTGCCGAATCGCATCGTGTTTCGCATGAACTCCCCCCTGGAGTGTGAGACACGCCCAAGGCTACGACATCCCGCTGTATGAGGAAGGGCTCTATACGTACGACCCTATGCGTCGTATTCCTTTCAGGCTCAAAGTGTGGGCCTGTGCCCTACCGGCAGCCCCCTCAGAGAGCGACCGGCTAAACCATGCAGCCCTGATAAACCCGTGATACTTCCGCCGCCGCATGGCTTTTTCCCCGGCTCCCCTCCCAGCGAGCACGCTAAAGGTCTCATTGGCGTATTGCATTTGTTTCATCACCTGGGGATCAACGTGGGCGGTGGCGAAGGTGGGTCTGGAGGATCTGCCACCGCTGCGCCTGGTGGGTGTGAGGATGCTGGTGGCGGGGCTGGTGTTGCTGCCCTTCTCGCGCGCGCGTGTGGGAGCGCTGGGAGCAGGCACCCTGGTGCGGCTCGTCGGCATCGGCACGCTGCAGATCAGCATCCCCTTCGGGATGATGTTCATCGGTCAGCAGTGGATCCCCTCGAGCTGGTCCGCGCTGCTCTTCTCCACCTACCCGGTGTGGGTGCTCCTGGTGGGAAGGGTGCTGATGCGTGATCAGCACCTGACGCCCCGCAAGCTGCTGGCGGCGGGGCTCGGGCTCGCGGGGGTGGTGGCGCTGCAACACGCCGAGCTCGGCTCCCTGTCGGTCTCCGGCCCGGTGATGCTGGGGGGTCTTCTTCTACTGGGTTCGGCGGGACTCATCGCCGTGGCCAACGTGCTGGTGAAACAATACATGGGGCATGTCCCTCCGCACCTGCTGGTATGCGTGCAGACCCTGAGCGGCGCCATACCCCTTCTGGCGGCGTCCCTGCTCATGGAGGCGGATGCCCCGTCGCACTGGACGCCGCGGGCGGTGTTCGCCTTGCTGTGGCTGGCGCTGGGCGGGACGGTGGTGACGTACCAGCTGCTGTACTGGCTGCTGCCGCGCATCTCCCTGCCCGCGCTCGGGGCCATGGCGATGTTGGACACGCTGGTGGCGGTCGTGCTCGGCGTGATGGTGCTGGATGAGCCACTGACACTCTCCGTGTTGCTCGGAGGAGCGCTCATCCTCTCGGCCGCGGGCCTGGCCAACCTGGCGCCGCCCGAGCAGCCCGTGCTTCCGGACACGCAGGCTCGCAAGAGAAGCAGCGGCTGAACCCGAGTCACGGCTTGCCTCCCGAGTAGGTAGCTGTTCAGCCTTTGTCCAGATTGCGAGTCCCGCGCTGGGCGTGGTCACATCCGCGCTCCACCCGTGGCGGTAGAGCCTACACATCGCTCCCAGCCCATCACTCCCCAGCATGCTGAACATCCCAGGCTACACACTTCGAGGGGCCATCAAGGCCACCGGCACCAATCTCCTCTTCCATGCCGTGCGCGACTCGGACGGGCTGGCGCTCATCCTCAAGACGCCCATGGCCACCTCCCCGGGCAACCGCGAGCGCGAGCGCTACCGCCGCGAGTTCGGCATCCTCCAGCGGCTGAGGGACGTCCGCGGAGTCACCCGGGTCCACGCCTGCGAGCAGCTCCAGGAGCGGCCGGTGCTGCTGCTGGAGGAGGTCGAAGGCACCCCACTCTCGGAGCTCACCGGGCAGCCCTTCGAGGTGCTTCGCGCGCTGGAGCTGGGCATCGCGCTGGCCTCCACGCTGGCGGAGCTGCACCGCCGCGGCATCGTCCACAAGGACATCAAG